>JAXMIV010000363.1:0-3397 GCA_034377045.1 Prosthecobacter sp.
CCGGCACATGTGCTGCTGTATGACACGGAAGCGGAGCATCTGCCCGGATGCAACATTGCCATCCGCAGGGAGGCGTTGCTGAAAGTCGGCGGATTTCAGCCGGTCTTCACGACTGCGGGTGATGATGTCGACATCTGCTGGCGTCTGCGAGCTGAGGGTGGAAAACTGCGCTTCCTGGCCGCGGCGATGGTCTGGCATCATCGGCGATTCAGCGTCAGAGCTTATCTGCGCCAGCAGCACGGCTATGGCAAAGCTGAGGCGTTGCTGATGAAGGAGCATCCGCACCGTTTTGGACCGCTGGGCGGCGCGCGCTGGCGTGGCGCGATTTATGGCGACTGGTCACTGACCGGCAACCCCACGGAAGGGAGCATCTTCCACGGCCCGCTCGGGCATGGATTGTTTCAAGGCATTTACCTGCAAGGCGGCAACTTTTGGTTAGACTGGTTGAGTGGCGTGCTTTGGGTCGCGTTAGCGCTGGTAAGCCTGACGCTTGGACAAACGGAACTGGTTCTGGTCATCGTCGCGCTTTCGCTCGGCATGGCCGCATGCAAGATGTTGCACCTCCCCGTATTCCCTTTTGTGCTGCGCTGGCAGGACAAGCTGCTGCTGTGGATGCTCTGCTGGCTGCAACCCGTCGTCCGCGAGTGGGCGCGCCTGGCGGACATGGTCCGGCTGAATGCACGGCCTAACTGGAAGCCTGCCCTGCGCGAAGTGTTCGTGCCTGAACGACCGCGCAAATGGACCATTCCCCTGGGCGAGATGGGCTTTTGGAGTGAGACTGGCGTCGGCCGCGATCCATGGCTTGCAGCGTTTCAGAATCTGCTCCGTGAAGAGCACCTGGCCTTCCGACCGGACGACGGCTGGCGCTGGTTCGATGTCGAAGTGAACCCGGAAGCGCTGGTGTCTCCTGCCGTCATTTCCGTCACTGAGCACCATGGCGATGGCCGTTCCCTGACTCGCGTGCGTCTTTTGCTGCGCTTGAGATTGCTGCTTTTGGCCGGCAGTTTGGGCGTTGCGGGGTTGCTGCTGTTCGCCTTCCCCAAGCAGCCCCGGTTCGTGTTTTTGACTTTGACAGCTTCGGCCTTTCTTCTGATTTTGTCCGCATTGCTGCAACGCGCGGCCATGCGGCGCTGGGTGATCAAAGCGGCCGAAAATGTGGGTCTTGTGCCCGTGAAATCATAAAGCCATGAAGCGTCTTTCCATCCTCTGTCTCCTGCTCTTTTTCTTCACCTCCGGCACCAAACCCGCCGAGGTCGCCTATAGTCAGCTCGAATGGAAAGATGAGATTTACCTCATGGCGGGAAAGCCCTTTACCGGCATCGCGCGCGACCAGCACAAGGATGGCAAACCGAAGGCCGTATATCCATTTAAAGAGGGCAAGCTGCACGGCGTCGTCCGTGAATGGTGGGAGAACGGCCAGCTTTCCACCGAAACGCATTTTGACAACGGCCAGCGCCATGGCCTCAATCGCTACTGGTCAAAGTCCGGCGAACTCATGAAGGAACAGGTTTACGATCACGACAAGTCGATCAGCGAGAAGCACCACGACGTGAAGTAGCTCCTACCATCACGGCACGAACTTCCCCGGATTCAAAATCCCATGCGGATCAAGCGCCCGCTTCAATCGCGCATGCACATCACGCGCCTCCGCTGATACGGCGTCAGCAAACCAGCGCTGCTTGGCGATGCCGATGCCATGCTCTCCGGTGATGGCGCCTTTCCAGGCAATGACTTGGTGAAAAAGCTTGTCCAACGCCGCCTCCGCGCGTTCGCGTATCGCCGGATCATCCATCGTCGGCACCATGATATTGACGTGAATATTACCGTCGCCGGCATGCCCAAAGCTGGCCACTGAAAATCCGCTTTCGGCTTGCAAACGCTCCGCGAAATCGACCAGGTCCACAAGGCGGCTGCGCGGCACGACGATGTCTTCATTCAATTTGATCAGGCCGGTGTTGCGCAGGCTGTAGCTGAACTCGCGGCGCAGTTTCCAGAAGCGTTCGCAGGCCTCCTCTCCCAAGGCTTCTTCCATGGACACACAACCCAGCTCACTCAGGAGGGTCGCCAAGGTTGCCAGTTCACCGCGCACGGATTCGGTCTGCCCGTCGATTTCCACCAGCAGGTGCGCCTCGCCCAGCGGGGTGACGGACTCGCCCAAATACTCACGCGCGGCCCGCAAAGTGAATTTGTCCGCGATCTCCAGCGCGCTGGGCAGAAATCCCGAATTCAAGATGCGTTGCACCGCATTGGCCGCCTGCGCAAACGAATCAAACCCCGCTGAGAGCATCGCCCGCATCGGCGGGTGCGGAATCAACCGCAGCGTCGCCTCCGTGACCACCCCGAGCAGGCCCTCGCTGCCGACCATGAGGCCGACGAGGTCAAAGCCCGTCTTGTTCTTGTGGCAGCGGCCCCCGGCGCGAACGATGGAGCCATCCGCCAGCACCGCCTCAAGGCCGAGTACGTAGTGACGCGTGACGCCATACTTGAGGCAGCGCGGCCCGCCAGCATTGGTGGCGATGTTTCCCCCCAGGCTGCAATCCTTCAGGCTGGCCGGATCAGGCGGATAAAACCACCCCAGCTCACGCACCGCCGCCTGCAGTTCCCCCGTGATCACGCCCGGCTGCACGACCGCGACCCCATCCGCCGTGTTGATTTCGAGAATGCGGTTCATCCGCGTCACCGACAACGCAATGCCACCATGCAACGGTACCGCCCCGCCAACATATCCCACGCGTGCGCCCTGGGGCGTGACCGGAATGCGCCGCTCATTGGCATACCGAAGCACGGCACTGACATCCTCCGCTGACTCCGCATGCACCACCACAGCCGGCGGGTTTGAAGCGAACCATTTGTCGGTGCTGTGCGCCGCAAGATCGGCCTCGGTCACGGAAACACGTTCCGCACCGAGGAGGGAGGTCAAATCATCTGCCAGGGAGGCCATTCTTCACCATGGATGCGGAGGCGACTGCGGGCAAGGTTGCGCTGGAGCGATTGAAGGTCTAAGATGTCGGGCGTGGAAGCTAGGCCGGTCATCAATCTCGGGGAAACCATCGGCAAGACGGTGGGCAGGCGTGTCGCGCCCAAAGCCGGCGCGGAAATGCAAAAAACGCTCAATGAAGTCTTCGCCAGCCAAGGCCACAAGTTTGGTCCTAAAGGGGTGTTTCGTTTCAAAACTCATGAGGAGGCCGACGCATGGACGCTGAAGATGATGCGCCCCAGGAAGGTGACTTAGTCTCCCGTGCTCCAACCGAAGGTGATTTGGCAGGAATATGCCGCCTGCTGAATGAGGCTGGGGCGCGTTACCTGGTTCTCGGCGGCTTTGCCATTATCTATTCCGGGTATGGCCGAACCACGGGAGATGTCGACCTGTTGATCGACACCGAACTCGAAAACGAAG
>JAXMIV010000364.1:0-10718 GCA_034377045.1 Prosthecobacter sp.
TCTCCACAATTCGGCCACCCGCGGCAGGAAGACCTTCAACAGGTCGCTGATATTGAAGAGACCCTTGGCAGGGAGAATGAGGCTCCAGAGCGTAGCATCATTCATCATCAGCGCCATCTGCGTCGTGCCCAGTCTGATGAAGTGGCCGCTCCAGGCATCCAGCCTGCCGGATTGGACGACGGGCTGACCCTGCAGGCTCAGCTTGCAGCGGAATCTCTTCTTGAACTCGTTGGAGGCGTGAATGACCATGGAACTGTTCTACATAACCGGTACAAACAGCCGGGCAAAGCCATTGCGCAATCTTTCAAAGGTGGTCGTGTTTGCCAGAATCGACGCTGTCACCTCACTGGCTTCCGCCAGCTTGACATCGAAGATCGCCTTGAGCTGGCGATACAGTTGCGGACCATAACAGGCGACGTTGAACTCGAAGTTCAGCCGCAGGCTGCGCGGGTCCCAGTTGGTGGAGCCGAGACAGCTCCAGCTCTCATCAATGAGCAGCATTTTCGAATGATCGAATGGCTCCGGGGATTCATAGATCTGGCAGCCGGCCTCGAGCAGTTCCACATAAAGCGTGCGCGCGGCCCACGCGACAAAGGGGATGTTGTTGCGAGCAGGTGTGACGATGCGGACGTTCACACCCCGTGTGGCGCAAAGCTTGAGCGCGGCAATCAGAATGGGTGTCGGCAGGAAGTAGGGAGTGACGATAAGAACGCTGCGCCGGGCGGCGCTCAGCGCGGCGAAGAGGGCCACGGGCATCACCTCCAAATCTTCATCGGGTCCGTCAACGATGCCCAAGGCATAGGTTCCGCCCACAGGTTCCAAAGGCGGGAACCAGGCCGCACCTTCCAACGTTTCGCGCGCGCAGAATTGCCAGTCCTCCGCGAAGACGTTTTGCATCTGCGCCACCACGGGTCCGGCGAACTTGAAATGCAAGTCACGCACGGGAGAGGCGGGGTTCTGGCGCAGCATCATGCCCTGCCGAATGTTCATGCCACCGGTGAAGCCTATCTTGCCGTCCACGATCAAGAGTTTGCGATGGTTGCGCAGGTTCATCGTCAGCAATCGCAGGATGAAGTGATTGGGCATGAACCGGCGCGTGGTGACGCCGCGGCGCCGCAACTCCCGCGTCACCGGCGGCCAGGAGTAGCGGGTGCCGGCATCGTCCACCATGACTCGAACCTGTACGCCGCGCCGCGCCGCATCGGTCAGCGCGTCCACGAATTCGGCGCCGATCCCCTTGGCTTCAAAGATGTAACTGGATAGGGCAATGCTCGTTTGTGCCTGGCCGATGGCGTCCAGCATTTTTGGCAGGGCTTCATCACCGTTGACGAAGGCTTCGACTTCGTTGCCAGAACTGAATTGAAAGCGCGAAATGCGGTCCAGGGCGATCGCCAGGCTTGAATCCTCCTGCGTGGCGGCGTCCCGTCCCGGCAGGAAAGGAGAAAGCGGCAGTGGATCGCGGTAAGCCGGGCCGATGCAGTCGCGGTACTGGCGCCCGCGGCGGCGTACGAAATTGATCCCGAACAACGCATAGAGGCACGATCCGATCAGGGGCGACAAGACGACGAGAGCCACCCAAAAGGCCGCGGAGCGGTAATCGCGGTGATACAGCAGCAAATGCGTCAGCGCCGCGAGGCTCACCGCTATGGCCACGATGGCGAGCACGGCGTGCTGCCAATCGAGAATCAAAAACACGGCTGCGATCATGGGCCGGAACTTAGCGACCTGGAGCTTCAGCGCCGCGAGAAAACCGGAAAAAGCAAAAAACGCCGCCGGAACGGATTCCGGCGGCGTTGATGAGGTTGGAATCAGCGGTCTGCTGCATCCCGGGGCCGGTTACTTGGCCGGAGGAGGCAGCGGCGGCAGATTGCCTGCCGGAGGCGCGCCAGCGGGAGGAGCACCCCCTGGGCCAGGAAGCGCCGGCAGGTCATTACCTGGTGTTGCCCCGGGCATTGGCAGCGCGTTGGGATCACTCGTGTAGGCGGTGCCACCGCCCATGGCGATCTGGAGGATCTGCTGGGGGGTATTCTGGCTGGCCTGGGTGAACATGTCGATGCCGTTGCCCAGCATGCGGGGGCCGACGGCGGCTCCCTGGGCTGCTTGCAGCTTGATGGTTTCAACGCTGGCATCGTTCTTGCCAACGATCACCTTGCCGCCCGACCAGGCTCTGCCCTGGATGGGGCGTCCGCCGGCATCGGCATTCCACTGTGGCGGCCAGCCGGGGGCGATCGGATTTTCGAACACCAGTGGCATAATGCTGGAGCTGGTGGTCGATTGACCCGCGGTCATGGCCCAATGGTTTTCACCCGCCGTCAAGGCCTGCTCATAGGTGGGAGCAATGCCGATGTTTTTGTCCGGCATGAACTTGCTGGATGGGCAGCCGAAGATCGTTTCTTCCATGGTCAGACCCTCTTGGAACAGCGCGCGGAAGGCATCGTTGGATGTCAGGGGCACGCTGCCGGTGACCGGGTTCGTGACCGAATCCGGATAGAGGCTGTTGTTTTCCGCGGCGAAGGCCATCAGCAGGCCGATGATCTGGCGGCAATTGCTTGCCCCCTTCATCTGGTTGGCCTGGGCGGTGATGAGGTTATAAGTGGGGACCGCCAAGCTCGCGATAATCGCGATGATGGTGATCACCACCAGGAGTTCGATCAGGGTGAATCCCCGTTTCAATGCTCGTTTCATGGTATGAATGCGTTTGAGTTTGGTATGATGTTATGTGGCAGCAGGCAACCGGCCTGCCACCACCGTCATTAGACCGCGCTACCCGCCAAAAGAGAAGAAAATTCTTTTCTTAAGGGCGGGGAGGATGAGGCGAGGGTGAAACGTTGAGCCGAGCGGGAGCGAGAAAGCCAGCCATCGGCTGCCCGATGGGCGAGGACGAGGCAACTACCGGGGAAAGTCGGGAAATTCGCCCCCATGGGGATTGCCGGGGGGCTCAAATCCCCACTACAAACCACTCACCATCAATCGATTGCCCCAAATGTAGGTCCGCCACGGTGGAAATAATTCTCTGCCAAAATACCATAACTCCTCCTTCCAGAAGCATCCCACGCACGTCCTTAACCATGTCGTGTTAATTCATTCCCAAGCTCCGTATTTGTCCGTGCCCCGTCAGCCCTTCGTCGCTCGTCGAGCGAAGAACAGATTCCACTCCGAACTCCAGATGCCGCTCTCCCGCCGCTCCCTCCTCAGCCGCCTCCCGCTTGCCGCCCTCGCGGGCAGCTTCAACATTCACGTTCGCGCTCAAGACGCCGCCAAAAAGCTGTGGGTCACCGGCAACGACACCATCGATAAACCGCGCGAGATCGCCCTGAACCTCCTGAAGCCCACGCAGGCGCAGCTTGAACGTGCCTGGGAGTTGCACTTCGGCTCCGTCGTCTTCGAGTCCTACGGTTTCGCCCCGCGCTGCGCCATTGATGGCGACCGCTTTCAGCAGGCGGTCAAAGACGGCGCCTCGCCGGACGAACTCAGTGACCTGCGTGAGTCGATGTCCATGAACGGCCACACCCGCAGCGAGCGCGAGCGCAAGGAATTCCTCGACGCCTTCCATGCCGCCGGTGTCACCTGCATCTTCCAAAACGCCGGTGAAGAAGGCAGCGACCCCATGCGCCTGATCAAACGCCTAGCCCATTTCACTCAGGCGCTCGATGAACTCAGCCCCTCGCTTTCCAAGATTGTCCGCGCCGCCGATGTCCAGGCCGTCAAGAAAGCCGGCCACGTCAGCCTTTGCCTAACCATGAATGGTGTTCCCCTGCGTCAGGAATGGGAAAGCGTGCGCGATGAACTCCGGCTCATCGCCATCTTCCGCGAACTCGGCATCCGCATGATGCACCTCACCTACAACCGCCGTAATCCCATCGGCGATGGCGCGGGCGAGCCGCACGACGGCGGCCTCAGCGACTTCGGCCGGGCCGCTGTCGCTGAGATGAACCGCATCGGCGTCATTGTCGATGTCGCCCACAGCGGCTGGCAGACCAGTCTCGATGCCGCCAAGGCCTCCGCCAAACCCATGGTCGCCAGCCACAGCGCCTGCTCTGATTTGTTCAGACACTTCCGCGCCAAACCCGATAATGTCATCCGCGCCATCTGCGACACCGGCGGTTACCTCGGCGTCTGCTGCATCTCGCGCTTCCTCGGCGGCAAGGGCGATCTCGATGCCCTGCTCGATCACCTCGACCACCTCATCAAAAAGTTCGGCCCCGATCACGCCGCCATCGGCACCGATATCGCCTACGTCTCCCGGTTCGACAAAGAAGAGCGCGCCAAAGTCCCCAAGCGCCCCGACGGCACCTCCCCCTTTGGTGGCGCCGCCGACAAATGGGAGCACCTCTGGCCCAAGGACGACTACCAAACCACCCCCGACGCCGAAAAGTCCATCGCCTGGACCAACTGGCCCCTCTACACCCTTGGCCTCATCATGCGCGGCCACAGCGACGCCACCATCCAAAAAGTCCTCTCCCAAAACGTCCTCCGCGTCCTCAAAGCCAACGAGGTGTGATCCCCTGCCATCCTCCATCTTCTATTTTCTCCCTTCTCCCCGCTTCCCGCAAATTTCCTGTCCAAACACAAACCTAGCCCGCCTTAAGACGTAGTAACCAAGTCCCCGTCCTCCCCATGCCCTTCGTCCCCCACCACGAACTCCTCACCAATCGCCGCGACTTCCTCCGCAAGGGTGGGGCTGGCTTTGGCGCTGTCGCCCTTTCCTACCTTTTGGGCCAGGACGCCCTGGGCGCGGCACTGGGAGACACGGGTGGCGCGCCGGGCAATCCCATGTCCGCCAAGCTGGCCCACCGTGGCGGCAAGGCGAAGAGCGTCATTTTCCTGTTCATGGAAGGCGGCCCCAGCCACCTCGACCTCTTCGATCCCAAGCCGCTCCTGCGCCAGCTCAGTGGCCAATCGCTGCCCGCCAGTTTCGGCAGCGTCATCACCGCCATGGGCGAAAGCCGGGCGCCGCTGCTTGCCGACAAACGCCAGTGGGCCCAGCATGGCGAAAGCGGCCTGTGGATCTCCGATTGGCTGCCGCACACCGCCAAGGTCGCCGATGAACTCTGCGTCATCCGTTCCTGCGTCTCCTCCGGCATCAATCACGCTGGCGGCGTCTGCCAGATGAATACCGGCTCCATCTTCGGTGGCCGCCCCTCCCTCGGCGCGTGGGTGAACTATGGGTTAGGCACGATGAACAAAGACCTGCCCGCCTTCGTCGTCATCAAGGACAGCGATGCCCAGGTCGTCAATGGCGTGCGCAACTGGGGCGGCGGCTTCATGCCCGCCGTTTATCAAGGCGTCCAGTTCGAGCCCGATGGCATCCCCATCGCCAACCTCAACACGCCCAAAGGCATCACCGTGGATCGCCAGCAGGCCAAGCTCTCCTTCCTCAACAAGCTCAACCGCAACTACGGCGCCACCCGCCAGGACAACACCCAGCTTGATGCCCGCATCAAGGCCTACGAACTCGCCTTCCGCATGCAGGCTGAGGCGCCCGAAGCCGTCGACCTCGCCAGCGAATCCGAAGCCACCAAAAAACTCTACGGCATCGATGATCCCAAAACCGCCACGTTCGGTCGCAACTGTTTGTTAGCCCGCCGCCTCGTCGAACGTGGCGTGCGTTTCGTCCAGCTCTATTCAGGCTCCGGCAGCAAGTGGGATGCCCACGCCAAGATCGAGGAAAACCACACCAAGTACTGCGGCGAAACCGATAAGGCCGTCGCCGGTCTGATCATGGACCTCAAGTCCCGCGGCCTGCTCGATGAAACGCTTATCATTTGGGGCGGCGAATTCGGCCGCACTCCCATGAGTGAAAAGGGCGACGGCCGCGATCACAACCCCACCGGCTTCACCATGTGGATGGCCGGCGGCGGCATCAAAGGCGGCCAGGTCATCGGCAGCACCGACGATCTCGGCCTGCGCGCTGTCGAGGACAAACTCCACGTCCACGACCTGCACGCCACCATCCTTCATCTCATGGGCGTCGATCACACCCGCCTCGTCTACAAATACAAAGGCCGCCCCGAACGCATCGACCAAAACGAAGGCAACGCCTACACGAAGATCCAGATGGCCTGACGGAAAGCTTTATTCCCTGGCCCCGCTTGCGGGGAACCGGTATCAGCGAATCAAAGGGTTAGGGTGAGGGGCCTGCCCCTCTTTTGCTACAGTTTCCGGAACTTCACGTCCTTCCAGCGCACCGAGTACGGCCCCGTGCCCTTCTTGATCCCGTGCACCTGAAAGCCGATGAAACCTTCCGGATCTCCTGGCTGCGAAAAGTCCGCTGTCTTGACGCCATTGATGAAGCTCTGGTAGTGGTCGCCCTGCACCACGATGCGGTAGTGGTTCCACTCGCCCTTCTTAAAGGCGGCCTTCGCCTCGTCCGTGCGCACCGCGTCCGTCTGGGTCAAGATGCTCCACCACGTGCCGCGGCGCGCCTCATCATAAAAATTGCCTGCACTTCCATCGACCGCGATCTCGCACTGCGGTCCATAGAGCCGGCCCACAGGTAGCGGCTTCCCACCTTTGGATCCCTCCGGTGCCGGATCGCCTTCCTTGGCCAGGTGGCTGCGGACCTGCACGCCCGAATTCAGTTCGTTGTCCACCTTCACGTCAAACTCCAGTTCAAAGTCCTTAAACGGACCCTTCGTCAAAAACGTGTTGCCGCTCCCCTCCACCGTCGTGCCCACCAGCACTCCGTCCTGCACCTCATACTTGGCTACGCCGCTCACCACTTGGGCATCGCCCAGCCCGTCCTTGAACCACTGCTCCCATTCCCCCTCCGCAGCGCAGGAGTTCCAGGATAAAGCGACGGCGGAAAACGACAGCAGCAGAGAGGTTGGCAGTTTCATGAGCCAGTCCAAACGCATCCAATCCCCCAATTCCAGCGCAAAAACGCGCGTTCATTTATTAAGCTGCCTTAACTAATTGCCCCATTAAAACGGCACATTAATGCCATTCAAATGCCATTCAGTCTTGACCCTTGGGGTAAGCCGGGTTTAAATTGGGTTTTAATTCGGTTATAATTGGATGGCGCGCCCCAGCAACAACTTCGAATCCGTCTCCCTCACCATCGCGGTCACCCCGCAGATGCGGGTGTATCTCGAAGATCTCACGATGAAAGGCACCCACGGCTGCAGCCCGGCCGAGGCGGCGCGCATGGTTTTGAGCCGGGCAATCGAAGACATGATCAACAACAACGGTCTCGAAAAACGCAAATTCGTCATTCAGGGCGGCGACGTCGTCGCCCTCCCTCTAAGCGCTTAAACTCACCTCTCCCGATGACAATGCAACCTGATCCTCAAGGCGATACCCTCGTGTTCAACACCCTCGTCGGCATCGAACTCACCGATACCGACCGCAGCCGCCGAGGGGCCTGGGCCTCCGAAACCCGGTTGCACCTGCTCGCTCTCGAACTCGCCCGCTACATGCCCGAACAGGCTGATCTCCTCGCCCGCGCCGGCATGCTCAAGCTCGCCGCCTGATTCCAGCGTACCACGGGCGTTTTGCCTGTGTCCAGTCCCGCAGGCATCCTGCCTGCGTCGTGCCCGGTTTCCCTTTATCCCCACTTTTGGCCAACGTCGCAAGACGTTGGCCTTGTTTTGTCCCGGCACGGCGTCCATCGTTCTCACCTGCCGCCATGAACCGTTTCATTAAATCCGCGCCGCTCCTGCTTCTGACCCTGCTGGTCCTTTCCGGCCTCTGCGCCTGTGCCACCATCAAGCGGTTCACCCCAGATCTCAGTCAAATTAACATTCCGCTGCCGCCGCTGCCGAAGTTTTCCACCCTGAAGAAGATCACCCGCATCATCCCGGGCCTGCCAGATTCCGACAAGGTCACCGAGGACGATCCCAAGGTGGCCTTCAACTCCCGCGGCATCCTAGGATACGGCCACAGCCTGCGCCTCGAAGTCTACGAAGGCGCGCGCGGCGCCAAGCGCATCTACAAAGGTGTCGTCATGATCGATTCGAAAGGGGTGGTCAATTTGGGAGACGTCGGCAGCGCCCGCATCGGCGGCGGCACTCTGCCGCAGGCGGTCGAGGCCATCGCCGCCACCTTCCGCATCGGCGGCCGTATCACCCGGCCCATCACCGTTCATATCGTCTCGGTCGAAGACGTGCCCGTCGTCTTCATCACTGGCGATGTCATCAAGGACGAATTCATTCCCGCGTGGGACAACATGACGATTGAGCAGGCCGTCCGCGTCGCCGGTGGCCGCAAGCTCGGCTCCACCGCCCATGGCGTGTACCTCATCCGCGAAGGCAACCGGCGCTACTTCAGCACTATTGAAGACGCGGATCGGCAAGAGCCCGATCCTGGCGACATCATCACGCTCTCACCTGATATCTGACTCTTCCCATGATCGAATACATCGGCAGCAACCCCGCTGCCCAGCAGAACCCCTGGAGCAGCCTCTTCAAATCCATCGCCATCCTGCGTATTGGCGCCGGTCTGCTGCTTCTCACCCGGCATGGTTGGGATGCGGCCTGGGGCGCCGGACAATTCCTCTGGTCGGAAACGAACTGGGATTGGGTGCGCATCTTCAATGAGGCCGGCCTTCCCATGCCCACTCTCACCGCGCCTGCCGTTGCCATTGTCGTCGCTGCCGTGGCCTTCAGTTGGTGCATCGGCTTTCTCACCCGCCTCTTCGCCGTCATCTTCCTGCCCATCATCCTTGGCTTCCTCGCCTTTGCCAAGGCCGCCGGCGGCGCTTATACGGAAGTCGGCTGGCTCTACCTCATCATCACGATCACCCTCATCCTCTACGGCTCCGGCGTTCTTTCCATCGACAAGCTCTTCCGCCTCGGCGCCGACTTCGGCAGCGCCCGGAAGAAGAAACGGAAGAAAGGCTGGTAGCGCCATTCTCTCATGACACCCGCGCGGAAACCCGCATCCGCCACCGCCGCGCCTGCATCACCGGCGAAGATCGAGCGCGTCCTCGCCATCGACTCCGCGCTGCGCCACACCGGCTGGGCCATCGTTGAAAAGACCGCCACCCGCGAACTGCGCGCCATCGCCTATGGCGTCATCACCAATCCGCCGAAGCTGCTGCCCTCCGGTTGCCTCGTCGCCATCCGCGAACAACTCAGTGATGTCATCCGCCAGCACGGCCCCACCGTCTGCGCGATCGAGGCCACCATCTTCGTGCAGAGCTTGAAGACCGCCATCGCCCTCGGCACCGCGCGCGGCGCCGCCCTCATCGCCGCCGCCGAACACGGCCTGGCGATTTATGAATACGCGCCACGTGAAGTCAAACAAGCCGCCGTCGGCCGCGGCGCCGCACAAAAAGATCAAGTCGCCTTCATGATCCGCTCCCTGCTTCGTCTCAAAGAAACACCCGCCGCTGATGCCGCCGATGCGCTGGCGGTGGCGATTGCACATTTTCAGAGCAGTGACGCGCATTTTGTGATGACGCGGGAGGCGAAGAGGATTTAGCTTATGGCAGAAACTCGATGCGTTGCTTGTTAGGCCGCGCCTCCTTGCTTCATTTCACCCTGCCAAAGTGAATATCGACAAACATCAATTTCAACGGCAGGTCCAGAATGTCGGCAGCGACGAGGAGGCCACGAACCTGCTGCGTCAGGTCATCGAGCAACACCTCCAGTGGGGTGATGATTCAGACCTTGCCGCTTCGATCATGGAAATCCCCCCGGTCGCACGCCGTTTATACCTCGTCCTCTACATGGACACAGGGGTCTGCGGTGACGGGTTTCCAGACTTTTTTACAGAGTTTCCTTTCCCGGACTTGCATGCGGAGATTGCTCATGGCCTGGCCCTGATCGGCGCAACGGACCTGCAACAAATCTTTCTGAGCGCCATTTCGTACCTTAACAACCTCGGTCCTTTACGCGCGGCAGAGATCACATTCTTTGACATGGACAAAGAAACGGAAGACATTCATGGCCGGTACTTCGAGCACAACCGCCAGCTCTCGGCGCGCATCGGTCGGCACACCCGAGACAATGCATCGAAGATATTTCACTGAACCAGCGATGCCATATCACGCAGATAGCGTTAAGAGCCGACCCTTACTGTAGCATCAACATGAATCTCCCCGTCATCACATGGAAAGGAGAAGGCATCGATGACATTGAGATCCTTCCCAATCTCCCGCACAACCTCCTGAACCTTCTAGCCGAAACCAACGGCTTCATTCTCCACAGCGGCGCCCTCCACGTCCGCGGTGCGACCACGGCTCCTGATTGGCACTCACTGCGGGCCGCTTGGCATGGAACTCACGCCTTCCACATCTTGTACGAAGCCGTGCAGTCCTCTGATATCCCCTTCGCTCAGGATCAAGTGGGCGACCAATTCCTCACACGCGATTGCACTATCCTGCGTCTGGAGGCCGAGACAGGCGAGATTGAGCCCGTGAACGACAGCCTCGAGGACTTCTTCGACCGTGTCCGTAGCGACATTTCGGGCTTTCTCAATGTCGGCCTCAGTCACACAATGGAGCCCGGTCAACTTCTGCGCGCCGTTCCTCCCTTCTGTCTTCAAGGATCAGCCGACAAAGTATCGTTGCGCCCCTCACCAGCCACCGAGGTCATCCTGTGGCACGCTGAACTTGCGAAACAGATTCGTCATATTCCTGATGGAGAACAGGTTGAAATCAAATGGACAAACTGATGGCTTCGCTAGCAGGCGGCGTTCCGATGCCAAAGCATGTATTATTGAAACTCGATGACGAATAACTCTCTACATAACGCACGACCCACTCCCCACATCCT
>JAXMIV010000365.1:0-10912 GCA_034377045.1 Prosthecobacter sp.
TTGATTCTGGTGGAACGCGATCCGCTCACCTGCCCGGTTGACGACATGCCACAGACCAAGGTGCTAAAGACCTGGTTAGGCGGAAAAGTGGTGTTTGAGGCGAAGTGATTGGAAATGCAGAAAAGGAGAGTAATGTTCAGCAGTTCCTATCATCCCTCATGAGCTTTTCCCGCCTGGCATTTATCATTGTTGCCATTCCATTCACTCTCTTGGCGCTGCTGCTCGTTTTCTTGGAGATGGGCATGGGGAGGGGCTCTGGAATTGGCGCAGTGGGAGTCTTTGTATTGTGTGGTGGCGCTTATATCTATGGCTCTATCTGTGCGCTCAATGGACAACTTCCTCTGTCCGCTCTGGTATGGGCCGGGCTTTTGCTAAACATTGTGGGCGCCTTTGCTTGGATGCCCATGTTCGGATCTAAATCGGGGGGGCAGCTTTTCGGATTTATTGGGGCAGGCCTCGTCGCTCTTTGGTGCAAGGCGATCTATGACGGTTATCGTGAATCGCGGCACTAAGCTCTAGCTTTTCTGAAATGTCCTGAAAAGCTTCCGAGCGTTTCGTGGTCGTTAAAATGTCACATGGAAACCACAATGCCGGCATCACCCTCGCTCAAACGCATGCGCCGCGCGCAGCACGGTCATTTCATCGAGGGCTTTGCCGGTGATTTGCAGGCCGACGGGCAAAGCCTTGCCGCCTTCGTTGACGGTGCCGCAGGGGATGCTGATGGAGGGCAGGCCGGCGAGGTTCACGGGGATGGTGAAAACGTCTTCCAGATACGCCGCCAGCGGGTTGTCTTTGAGCTCGCCGATCTTGTGCGCGGGCATCGGCGAGGTGGGGCTGACCACGACGTCCACCTTTTCAAAGGCCTGCTCGAAATCCCGGCGGATGAGGGTGCGGGCGCGTTGGGCCTTGAGGTAGTAGGCATCGTAATAACCGCTGCTGAGCACGTACGTGCCTAATAAGATGCGTCGTTTCACTTCGGGGCCGAAGCCTTCGGCGCGGCTGTTGAAGTACTGCTGCATCAGGTCTGAATCGTTGCTGCGATGACCGTAACGCACGCCGTCAAAGCGGGCGAGATTCGACGACGCCTCCGCCGGCGCGAGGATGTAGTACGTGGCGACACCGGCATCGGTGTGTGGCAGGCTGATCTCCACCAGCTCCGCGCCCAGTGACTCCAGCTTTTTGATCGCTGCCTGCACGCTGGCGGAGACACCTGGGTGGATGCCTTCGATGAAATATTCCTTCGGCAAACCGACGCGCAGGCCCTTGATGTCTTTCCCCAGGGCGGTGGTGAAATCGGGAACGGGAAGGTTGAGTGACGTCGAGTCCCGGTCATCCCAACCACACAAGTGGTTCAGCAACAGCGCCGAGTCTTCGACCGTCTTGGTGATGGGGCCGATCTGATCGAGCGACGAAGCAAACGCCACCAGTCCGTAACGCGAGACACGCCCATAAGTTGGCTTCAAACCGACACAGCCACACAGCGCCGCCGGTTGGCGAATGGAGCCGCCGGTATCAGAGCCCAAGGTGGCGATCGCCAGATTCGCCGCGACGGCCGCCGCGCTGCCACCACTGGAGCCGCCCGGCACGCGATCGAGATCGTGGGGATTGCGGGTCACGCCCAGCGCCGAGTTTTCCGTGGAGGAACCCATGGCAAATTCGTCCATGTTCATGCGCCCGAATGGAAGGGCGCCCGCCGCCCGCAGATGCGTGACGCAACCAGCATCATAGGGCGACGTGTAGTTCTCCGCCAAAATCTTTGAGCCGCAGGTGCAGGGTGATCCAGCGACGTTGATGTTGTCCTTCAGACCGATCGGAATGCCGCCGAGCGGCAGGGAGACATCCGCCTTGTCCGCTTCTGCCAGCGCCTTCTCGACGTCCCAGGAGAGGTAAGCGCCCAAGGTGGCGTTTTGCGTCTCGATCGCGGCGGCGATGTCGAGCACGATGTCGCGCGGCGTGATCTCTTTCGAAATGAGCCGCTGGCGAAGACTGGCGATGGTGGCGGTATGGAGCATTGAGGGCGCTTTATTCGATGACATTCGGAATCTGCACCTGACCGCCAAATTGCTTCGGCGCATTCGCCATCGAGACTTCTTGGGAGAATCCCGGACGCGGGACATCCGGACGCAGCACGTCGAAGACCGGCATGGCATGCGCCGTTGGTTCGGCCGCCTCAAGGTCGTAGCTGCTCAGCTTGTCGATGTAGTTGAGGATGCCGCCGAGCTGCTGCTGGTACTGCGCCGCCTCCGCGTCCGTCAGCGACAGGCGGGCAAGGGTGGCGACTTTGCGGATATCGATCTCAGGCGACGGCATGCAGGCTTTCTATACCGAAGGCGCGGGGGTGCAAGGAATTGATGGGATTTGGGGCGGTGCGTGACGGGGGCCGAACGACCTCCAAACCTTCCCTCCACCTCCGCCCATGAACAAATGGGACCCGGCGCAGCGGGTCCCTACCATGCTGGTTTGCCTTCGAGATCGTAGACCAGATTGAGGGTCGGTAGGACTGCGAAGGCCCCGTGCGTTGCTCACTGGTCAGCAGCACCGCAGGCCACGCTATGGTAGGGAAGCGCTGCGCCGCGTCCGACTTAAAGGGGGCGGAGGGGCGCGGAGCTCGTCAAAGGCCCAACAACGGCACTCCACCAGTTCGGGCGGCAAAGGGACTGCGGCATGGTTTACTGACCGCCCGCCCCCGCCCGATTCAGCAGCGCCTTTGCCTGGTCCGCGGAGACCCCGGCCGCGGGGATCTCAAAACCGAGGGTGTCGCCGTTGGGAGTGAAGCCATTGCCATCGACATCGACATAGATCGGGTTGTTGTAGGCCATGGGCAGCATCTTGGCGTAGGCGCTGGTACCGAAGCCGGTCTTCAGCGTCTCGTGTTCGCCCACAGCCACGACGATGAGGTGGGCGTCGGTCTGCAGCGGCACATGGATGGTCTTGTCAAATTGCACGACCCCCTTGCCAAACATGTCCGGGTTCGCCGCCCGGGTGAAGTTCAGCTTCGGCTCCTGGCGGCCGTTGACCAAAACCTGGACACGGTCAATTCCGGCCCAGGTGTTGCATTGGACGCGCACCTTCAGGTCGATGCCGCCATTGCCCCGCACATCGTCACCGGCGACGTGGCCATCGCTGGTCGTCACTTCCAGGAAGGGCGCGGTGGAGAGGACCAGGTTGCCCTTTTTCACTTTCGGCGAGAGTTCGTCCCAGGAGATCTTCGCCGGATCATCCGTGCTGCTGGGGATGTAGTTGCGCCAGCAACCGACGCCATTGCCGTAAACCGTGTGCGCATCGGCCACGCCCACGACGACCGGACGCAGTCCTTGGTTCAGGAGCTGAAGCCACAGGAACTCCCGCACCATAGACACCTTGGCCGCGAGCGATCCCGGCGCGCGCGAGACCCTGAAGGGCGCGCCCAGCAGGATGTCCGTGCCGGCGCCGTTCTCCGACTCAAACCCATCGATGGCGCCGCCAATCCCGACAAAGCCGCCATCGCTGATGCCGTCCTGATCACGATCGGCAAAGAGATTTGTCAGGTCGGGATGATTGATCTGGATCCAGCGGGTCGGGTCTTCCTTCTGCCAACGGCGCAGGGTGAAGGCGTTGATGCGCGGATCGTCATTCCACACGGGCGCGCCGCCGTCCTGCAGGTACGGTTCGGGAGTGAAGGGAAAGGAATTGAAGTGGGCGCGCGGTCCGGTGAGTTCCATCCCCGGCACGGTCTGAATGAAGGGCGCCAGGCCCAGCTTGTTGATCAACGGCCGCCAGTCATACAATCGGTTATGCTCCGTCGTGGGCGCGAATTCGATGTGTTCCGCGGCAAGGTTGATGAGGCGGCCATCCGTGTCGCAGACATTGTCGCCGCTCGGTGTCGAATGATTGTGCGGGTCCATGCTGATCCACCCCTTCGTATCCACCACACGCGTCAGCTTGCCTTTGAATTCGACCGTCTGTTCCGCAGCCAGGTTCACCTCCTTTTCGATGTGGTCATACTCCGGCCCGCGCACGACAAAGACGCGATACTTTCCGGGCGGCAGTTGCACCGTGAACTGTCCCTTCTCCGAGTGATACTGATCGACGCAGCCATGCGCCCGCTCCTTCGGGCCGAGGTCGAGTTTCGGCGCATTGGCGTCCAGAGGTTCAAAGTGCGCCTTGCAGGGAATGCTGCTGCCTTCGGCATCCGTGATGTCAAAGCGGATGCAGGAGGCGGGTTTCAATCTGACATTGAAAGCATTGCCGCTGATATTGCCCTCCACTGTTTCCCGGCCCAGATCCTGGACTTGAAACGCCTCAATCTCGGTCGGCACCTTGATGGCAAACATCCCCTTGTCATCTGGATACGCGGGCAGGGGCTTTTCGTCGGTAAAGGGCACCATCACCGCCGCCGTCGTCACGGGGGTGTCGTCCGTATTCCGCACGGTGCCTCTCACCGCCTTCACCTTCCCTCCCTTCGCTTCCAGCGCCTCACCCACCGCCTCCGCCGGCGACCGCCCCACTGCGAAGAACCGCTCGATCACGACTTCCTTCCCCGCGCCGATCTCGATCACATCCGCTGCCTTCCCCTCGCGTCCTTTCACATTCAGCGTCGCCAGCGCGTACCCACACTTGTGTGCCGGGTTGATCGCATCCGCCCAGTAGATCCCTTCCACCGTCGTGCCCGAGGCATTGAACCGCGCCATGTCCGATTTGACATTCACCTTCTGCGCCTTGTCGGTCTCATTGCGCAGGGTCGTGGTGATGTAAATTCCCTGCTTGCCGTCCTTCACCCGATACTCGTTGTGCTTGTAGACGCCGCCGTTTTTCGCCGCCGTGGTCACGGATTCCACCGCCGCTTCACCGCCCTTCAAGCCTTCCACGACCTTCACAAACGACACCGCCCCGTGCCCTGCGGGTCCAAAGACCACCAGTTGATCGTTGTTCGCCCCGCGCAGGGTCAGGTCATAAAGGCAGCCGGGGCTGACGCCGTCCGCACCGTAAAAGGTGCTCATGTTCGCCCGCCGATTGGGCGCGTTTTGGGAGATCACCGCCTCCACCTTGTCATTGCGCAGCACAAAGTCGCCGCGGATGCCGTCTGCTTCCTTGCCCCCCGGCAGCTCCTGTTCGCGGCCAGGGCCGGCTTCAATGACTTCCGCACCGTGAAGGAGCGGGGCACAGGCGAGGAGCAGCAGGGCAGCGAGGGATTTGTACATGAGATGGTTGGTTGAAAAACGATGTTCCAGTCTTACGGCGGTGGACAAGCAACTTTTCCGTTCATGCCCTCTCGGCATAACGGTGATGCCAAAGTTCTATTTCTTTACATATCGGCGCTCGTTCATACTGTCCGTTCCGGAAACCCCCAATTGGAGGCCTTCTTTATGTTCCTCAAGAGACTTACCCTGATCGCAACCCTGACCGCGTTGGGCCTTTCCGGATGCAACAAAAGTGGCTCCTCCTCGGGCAACATCATCCGGGTCGGCTACATTGGCCTGACCTGCGAGGCGCCGATCTTCTCGGCGCTGGAGAACGGCTTTTTCAAGGAAGAGGGCCTCGATGTCGAACTGGTGAAGTGCGAGTGGTCGAAGTACAAGGACGTGCTCGCGCTTGGTGGTTACGACATCACCCATCACCTCATTATGTACTTCCTGAAGCCGATTGAGCAGGGGCTCGACGTGAAGATATCGGCGGGCATTCACACGGGGTGCTTGCGCGTGCAGGTCGCCAAGGACGGGCCGATCCACACCGTCCAAGATCTGAAGGGCAAACGCATTGGCATCCCGGGAATGGGCACACCGCCCTTCATCTTTGCCACCCGCGTTCTCGGCGCCAACGGCCTCGATCCCGGCAAGGATGTCGAATGGCGCGTCTTCCCCGCCGGCGAGCTGGGCCTGGCCTTGGACAAGGGCGAAATCGATGCCATCGCCGACTCCGAACCCATTGGCACCTTGCTGCTCGCCGAGGGCAAGGTACGCAACCTCGCCGACCAGGCGCGCGACGAGCCCTATGCCAAGGAGTACTGCTGCGCGGTCATCGTGAATGGCAAATATCTGGCCGCGAACCCCGAAAAGACGGCCGCCGCCACCCGGGCGCTGCTGAAAGGCGCCAAGTGGGTCGAGACGAATCCACGCGCCGCCGCCCGGATGTCGGTGGAGAAAAAGTACCTCGGTTCCAATCCCGAGCTCAACACCACCGCAATCTCGAACCTGCGCTACATCCCCAGCGTGAAAGGCGCCGAGGATGCCGTGAACTCCGCCGCCGAAGCCATGAAAGTGGCGGGCATGCTCGCCCCCACCACCGATGTTGCTGCTTTGGCCAAACGCGCTTTCGTGCATTTGCCCGGCGTCACCGATGAGTGGGTGCAAAAGCTCGAGGTGCAAAAGGTGGCCGGGGGACAAATCCCGCCGGATCAGGCCGTTCGACTGGCGATGGAACTTGGGCTTTTGGGCGGCCCGAAGATGCTTTACACCTGCTGCGGCCCGGCAAAGCGGCCTAACTAATAACGTGGAGCAGGAACTCAAACATAGCGCGCGGATCGGTGCATCCGCGGACCTGGCGCAGGCGCCCCTGGGAATCGAGAATTCGCCGGCGGCGAAGTTGCGGCCTCTGATCCTCCTGGCGCTGCCCGGCGCGGTGGTGACCGCGTTGGTAGTGCATTGGCTGGTGGCGCAAAATGAACTGCGTTCGGAACCCTGGCCTCACATTAGCTTCGCAGGCGATGGCCCCGCGTTTTCCCTCTCCGAAGCGTGGCTCTACAACATCTTCCTTAGCGGCGTGCTCGCCTTGTCGGTGCTGATTGCCCTGATCCAGCCCTTTTGGTCCGGCCTTCGGCGTTGGATGCACAACACCTGCCCGATCATCGCTGTCGCTGTGTTGCTGTTTGCCGTGTGGGAGGTGATCACTTCCGGCCTGCGCCTGCTGCCCATGCCATACTTTCCCAGCCCGGCGGGGGTGCTGCAAAGCCTGGTCAATGATCGCGACATCATCTTTGACAGCACCTGGCACTCGCTGGTGCTGCTGGCTGGTGGGTATGCGCTGGGCGTCGTTGTCGGTTTGATCACAGGCATCTGCATTGGCTGGTTTCCTCTGGCTCGCTATTGGGGCATGCCGGTGCTGAAAGTCGTCGGGCCGATCCCGGCCACCGCGTGGATTCCGTTGGCCATGATTGTCTCCCCTTCGGCGACCTTTTCCGCGATTGGTCTCATCGCGCTCGCGGTTTGGTTTCCGGTGACGATGCTCACGGCTTCCGGCATATCAAACACCCGCGCTTCGTATCTTGACGTTGCGCGCACGCTTGGCGCCGGGCGCGCGTATCTCATCTTCCGCGTCGCCATTCCGGCGGCGATGCCGAGCGTTTTCATTGGTTTGTTCATGGGACTGGGCGCGTCGTTCCTGACTTTGGTGGTTGCTGAAACCATCGGCGTGAAGTCGGGCCTGGGCTGGTATGTGACCTGGGCGCAAGGTTGGGCGGAATATGGCAAGGTGTATGCCGCGCTCTTCATCATGGCTGCTTTCTTCTCCACCATTATGACGGTGCTCTTTAAGGTTCGCGATCGTGTCCTCGTCTGGCAAAAGGGGGTCATCAAATGGTAGCCGATCTCAGTCCGTCGCCTGTGGTCGTCGAAGGCTGCCCCCTGCGTGTCGAAGGCGTCAGCAAGTCCTTTGCCGCCGCCGACAGCACGGCCAGCCCCACGCACGCGCTCGACAACGTTTCGCTCTCCGTCAACGCCGGCGATTTCATCTCTATTGTTGGGCCGAGCGGCTGTGGCAAATCGACGCTTCTGCGTCTGATCACGGGCCTTGATGCTCCGGATGCCGGCGAACTTTGGGTCGCCTCGGAGCGCATCACGGAACCCAATGCCGAGCGCGGTCTCGTCTTCCAGGACCCGAACCTTTTCCCCTGGCTCACGGTTTCCGGCAACATCCAGGTTGGCCTTGTTGCGCGCGGTGTGCTGCACGAAAAGCGCCATGAGGTCGCTGAGTTCATGCGCCTCGTCGGTCTCGAAGGCTTTGGCAATGCCTACCCGCATCATCTCTCCGGCGGCATGGCGCAACGGGTCGCGCTAGCTCGCGCGCTGATCAATCACCCCAAGGTGCTGCTGCTCGACGAACCGCTCGGCGCCCTCGATGCCTTCACCCGCATGCGCATGCAGGATGAAGTGCTTCGCCTCTGGCAGGCACGAGGAACGACGATGCTTTTGGTTACGCACGACATCGATGAAGCGATCTACATGAGCGATCGCATCATCATCATGAGTCCGCGCCCCGGCCGCATCGAGCGCGACATCGCCATCGATCTGCCGCGGCCGCGCCTGCGCAGCAGTCCAGAGTTCCTCCACCTCCGTGGTCAGATCCTCGAAATGCTCCACTTCGCCGGCAATGCCAATGGCAACGGCGCCTCCCCGCATTAGAGTGGTCTTGTGAAACGACTTCTGCTGCTCGGCGCTGGTCTCCTCGTGTTGGCCGTGGCTGGCTGGTTCACCTGGCGCAATATCCAGGCCCGCAAAGGTTTCTCCATCGCCGCCAGTGGCGGGCGCGCCATGGCGCTGGTCCTGCCGGAACTTGGCCGCACCTACCTGCAAAAAGATCCGCTGTGGCGGGACGAAAAATTGGGCAGCACGAGCGAGAACCTGGGCAGCATCGACTGCGCCGTTTGCAGTGTCGCCATGGCTTCCACGAGTCTGGGCTTTCCGGTCACGCCCTCCGAGTTGAACGGCAAACTGCGAGACGGGCAGGGCTTTACGCCGCAGGGCTGGCTCGTTTGGGGCGCGCTGCCCGGGGCCACCGACCAGCACGTTGAGGTCATCGTCGCTGATCGGCCGTCGCACGCCGCCATGGATGCGGCCTTGGAGCGCGGGGAGTTTCCGGTGGTCAAATTCATCCTGTTGAGCGGCATCACCCATTGGGTGGTGGTGGTCGGCAAAGACGGACTCGACTATCTGGTGCGTGATCCTTTGAAGGCCTCGGAAAAGCCGGTGAAGCTGTCTTCCCGGACCTCGGCCATTTATTCGGTGCGGTTTGTGCGGCGCAAGGCGGCCTGACTTTCTCCTTGCCGCCCGGCGCAGTCTTGGAATGGTCTTGCCCCCATCATGAGCAAAGCCCCCATCACTGTCGCAGTCACCGGTGCCGCCGGTCAGATCGGTTACTCCCTTCTCTTCCGCATCGCCTCCGGCGCTTTGTTCGGCCCTGATCAACCCGTGAATCTGCGCCTGATCGAGCGCGATGACGAAAAGGCGATGAAGGGTCTCAAAGGCGTATGCATGGAGCTGGATGACTGCGCCTTCCCCCTGCTCGCCAGCGTGCACCCCACCTGTGATATCACCGACGGCTTCAAAGGCGTGAACTGGGCTCTCCTCGTCGGCAGTGTGCCTCGCGGCCCCGGCATGGAGCGCAAGGACTTGCTCAATATCAACGGCAAGATCTTCACCGGTCAGGGCCAGGCGATCGAAAAGAACGCCGCCAGCGACGTGCGCATCCTTGTGGTCGGCAACCCGTGCAACACGAACTGCCTGATCGCCATGAACAACGCCAAGGGCATCGCTTCCGATCGCTGGTTCGCCATGACCCGGCTGGATGAAAACCGCGCCAAGAGCCAGCTCGCGGCCAAGTCCGGCAGCCACAGCAGCGCCGTCACCAACCTGGCCATCTGGGGCAATCATAGCTCCACCCAGTACCCGGATTTCTACAACGCCAAGATCGGTGGCAAACCCGCCACCGAAGTCATCAGCGATCACGACTGGCTGAAGGGTGACTTCATCAGCACCGTGCAGAAGCGCGGCGCCGCCATCATCGAGGCCCGCGGCCTGTCCTCCGCCGCCTCCGCCGCCAATGCCGCCTGCGACACCGTCCGCAGCCTCACCAGCGCGACACCCGCCGGCGACTGGACCAGCGTCGCCGTTTGTTCGGACGGCAGCTACGGCATTGAAAAAGGCCTGATGTTCTCCTTCCCGATCCGCACCAACGGTTCGAAGTGGGAGATCGTCCAGGGCGTCCCCGTCAATGAGTTCAGCCAGGCCAAGATCAAAGCCACCGAAGACGAGCTCAAGGAAGAGCGCGCCGCGGTGACGGAACTGGGGCTGATCTGAGTTTGGGGCGGCTGCGCCACCGGTGGCGGTGGATTGCGGTGGTGGTGAAAAAAGAGTGGCAACGCGAATTCTCGTTGCCACTCTTTATGAACGGCTATTCACCCTTGCCTCCATGCAGGAGGTCGTTGAGCGAGGCTTGGCCAGTACGTTCAAGCAGGGTCCCGAGGTGCATATCGCTACGCACGCCGAAATCCCTGCCATACTGCTGCTCAATGGTTCCGACATGGGTGTCGTTGCGCTTGTCACGGAGTGGGCCGTTGTCATTGCGCGACCGGTAGCCGCGCATTCCTTCAGCATCTTTAGGCATGGTGGGTTCTTCCTTTCTATTCAATGAGGGTTGTCCCTCCCAAGCTCAAGGCTTGACTCACTCCAGTCCGCCGGGATAATATCATTGGTCGCCAAACCGATGGCATTCCCAAACTGGATCGAGGGATCCGTGCCAGGGGATGGCCGGATAAGCCGTTTCCGCGTTTGCGGAGACGGCTTTTTTGTGTCGCATTTGGAGAGCTTCACAATAGCCAAATTCCACGGCAAGAGGTAGCAGTCAAGAGGTTTTTATGTTATGGGTTAATCTATTTTCTATATACTATTAACCTTTTGGGTTAATCTACTTGCATTCTGATGCGAATTTGCTAAAATCATTATTAGCTCCGGCGGCTCATGCTGATCCATTTCCGAAACACTAAATTGGAGAAAGTCTTCTCGCAGGAAAAGGAGTTGGTACGAGCTTACGGGGCTGAGCAAGGGAAGATGCTAATGCGGCGCATGACCGAGTTGAAGTCCGCGCGCTGCTTGGCGGATCTCCGCTTGCTGCCACAGCTTCGTGCCCATGAACTCGTGGGTGACCGCGCCGGACAGATATC
>JAXMIV010000366.1:0-3654 GCA_034377045.1 Prosthecobacter sp.
ATCCTCTTTGGCACGGGCAATGATGTGGCAACCTTGGCGGCCAAAGTGGCGATCGACCAATTTGTTTACAGCACCTTTTGGGCCGTGCCGACGTATGTCTTTGCGTTGCGGTGGATTGATCTTGATTGTTCATGGTCCCTGACTCGCGCATCATTGGACCGTCATTTCTGGACTCACACCTGCCCGACGATACTGCTCACCAACTGGCTCATTTGGATTCCTGCCGTGGCCTTGATTTATAGTTTGCCTGCTCCTCTTCAGTTTCCGCTCTTCTCCGTCGTCATGTGCTTTTTCATCCTTATGGTTACGCTGCTGGCCAGCGCCCGTCAACACAGGGGGCTGTGCCCATCTTGAAACCCTTCACCAATCTAGCTCAGTCGACGACGCCGGATGGCGCTGAACTGACATTGCACGGGCATGACGGGCAGTTCTATCTGCGGGTCAATCGCCAGCCGCTCATGGGCACGAACGCTTCGGAATCGGAGAAGGTTCTTGGCGCTCTGGCCTGCGAACGTCTGAAGGATCTTCCGCAACCGCGGGTGTTGATCGGCGGTTTGGGATTTGGCTTCACCTTGCGGCGGGTGTTGGAGTCGGTGGGGCCCAAGGCGAAGGTGGTGGTCGCTGAACTGCTGCCGCAGATCGTCGATTGGAATCGCGAGTTCTTGGGCGAGGTGAATGGGCGGCTGCTGGATGACCCGCGCGTACAGGTCTTGGTTGAGGACGTCTACGACATTTTGGAGCGTGCTCCCGGAGCGCCGTACGATGCCATCATTCTCGACGTGGACAACGGCCCCACCGCGATGGTGCAGGACGGCAACGCGCGGCTGTATCAGGGGCGGGGTTTCATGATCCTCGGCCAGGCCCTCAAGTCGGGTGGACGCGTCACCTTTTGGTCGGCCGCGAAGGACCACGGTTTCGCCAAACGGTTGGAGAAGGCGGGCTTCAATGTGCAAGTGGTCGCGGCCAAAGCCTATCCGCAGGCGAAGCGCATGACGCACACCATTTTTGTGGCGGATCGGAAGACCTAACTGGAAGGTTGTTCAGGGTCGTCCGCCGGCTTGGGCATGCCGAAGTCCGGCAGCGTTTCAAGGTAGAGGCGTTCGACTTCCGCGCGTGCCCAAGGCGTTTTGCGCAGGAAGACCAGACTGGATTTGATGCTCGGCTGCCAGTTGAAGCAGTTGATCTTGATGATCCTGCCCAGCATCTCCCAGCCGTAATGGGCTTGGAGTTGGGTCACCATCTTCTCAAGGGTGATTCCGTGCAGGGGATTCTTCGGACCGGCGGCATGCATCTCTGTCACAGCATAGCCCTGAGGTCCGCTTTGACAACCCGAACCGGCGTTGAATAAGGCGTGACAAGTGGGCCGCCAATGCCAACTCTTGCGGCATGAACAGCCGCCTGTCCCTTTGCTTCCTATACCTGGGCTTGTCCGCCTGGCAGTCCGCCGCCGCTGATGACTGGCCGCAGTGGCGCGGGCCGGAACGCGATGGGGTGTGGCGTGAAACCGGTGTGGTGGAAGCCTTCGCCAGTCCGGAGTTGAAGCCCTTGTGGACGGCTCCAATCAGCGCCGGTTATTGCGGCCCGACCGTGGCCGGTGACCGGGTGTTGGTCATGGACCGCGTCACCATGCCCGAGGCGCAGGAGCGCGTTCTGTGCTTTGACCGCAAGAATGGCAAGGCTCTGTGGACTCAGGCCTACGCCTGTATCTATCACGATCTGGACTATGCCCTCGGGCCGCGGGCATCAGTCACGGTGGCGGATGGCCGTGCGTTCGCCTTTGGCGCGATGGGTCATGCGACCTGTCTCGATGTAACGGATGGCAAGGTCCTCTGGGCGCGCGATCTCGCCACCGAATTGCGGGCGACGATCAATGTCTGGGGGGTGACGGCGGCGCCGCTGGTGGCCGGAGATTTGGTGATCTTTCAGATCGGAGGTCAGCCGGATGCCTGTCTGGTGGCTCTGGAGGTGAAGACAGGCAAGGAACGCTGGCGGGCGTTGGACGGCCGTGCCTCCTACTCGGCCCCGCGCCTGATCCAAAGCGGCGGCCGCAGCGCCGTGCTGGCCTGGACAGGCAATTGGCTGGCCTGTCTGGACCCGGCCACTGGCAAGGTCTTCTGGAAGGAGGCGTTCAAGCCTAACAAGATGGTCATCAATGTGCCCGATCCCGTGCTGGATGAAACCGGCAGCAAAGTGTTTCTGACTTCGTTTTACGACGGTTCCTTCTGCTTCGTCCTCAAGCCCGACTTCTCCCCGCCAGACTTCCTTTGGGCGCGCAAAGGCATGAGTGAGCGCAAGACGGACGCCCTGCACTGCATGATCATGACGCCCTTCATTCGTGACGGACATGTCTATGGCATCGACAGCTATGGTGAGATGCGCTGCCTGAATCTCGCCACCGGCGATCGCGTGTGGGAGGACACCTCCCTCCTGGCCAATGGCCGCTGGGCCACCGCCTACTTCGTGCAGAATGGCGACCGCACCTGGATCACGACGGAGAAGGGCGAGATCGTCATCGCCAAACTCACGCCGCAAGGTTTCCAACGCCTCAGCAGCGCCCAGTTCCTTGCCCCCAACACCACCCTGCGCGGCCGCAACCACCCCATCGCCTGGTCCCACCCCGCCTACGCCGGCAAGTGCCTGTTTGCGCGTAATGATCGGGAACTGATTTGCGTGTCGTTGGCGGCGGACAGGCCGTAAGGGCGCTTTCAACTCCTCCACACCCGCCCTGGAGCACACACCCAGGTCGCGAGGCGTTCGTGGGTGTGCTTCATGGGGCCGCCGGCCGCCCAGGGGGAGAAGGCGGGCAATATCCAGCGTTGAGTGTGGGGATTGATGCGCTCCTGGACAAACGCGGGCAGCTTGAGGTTCAGACCGGCGCCGTCATAGAAGTCAATGGCGGGATGTTCGTGACCGATGACGTGGGTGAGCGGATCGTTGGTGGACTCATGTTTCCACTGATGACCGTGGGAGAACCTGTAGGCTTCTTCGTGGTGGGCGTCGACGAAGGTCCAGGCTTTCTTGAGGGCGGTGCGGTCGTGGTTGCCGAGGATGCAGACAATCTCGGCCACCACGGTTTGCAGGCGGTCCAGCAGGGCGGCAGTCTCGGTGGCGGAGCCGCTGCCGTCCATGATATCGCCGACAAGGATCAGGCGGCGGGGTTGATGATCATGGATCAGGCTCAGCAAGGTCGCCTCGCAGGCAGCCATGCCCCAGTCCGGCAGGAGGGCGCCGTGGCGGCGGCGCTGGATCTCGTAGCCGAAATGCAGGTCCGCCACCGCCATCCAGCCCTGGGTTTCATGAACCAACGCGCGCCGGCTATCGAGCAGGACATGCGGGGCCACGTTTGCAGTGGCAAATCGTTTTGGAGCGGCTACGGATGACATCTTTCCCCTCTACACTTACGTCCGACCATGCAACCTCAAGAACATTCTGAATCCGAATTGCTGCAAATCCGCCGCCAGAAGCTGGACGAACTGCTGAAGCGCGGCGTGGCGGCGTTCGGTGGCAAATTCGAGGTGTCGCATGACCCGGGCGTGCTGAAGGCCAATTTTGAGGAAAATCTGCCCGTCCGCGTCGCGGGCCGCATCCTGTCGCGCCGGGAAATGGGCAAGGCGACCTTCTTTGATTTGGGCGATATCTCCGGGCGTATCCAGT
>JAXMIV010000367.1:0-2548 GCA_034377045.1 Prosthecobacter sp.
GCGGTGGTCGCAGCGGTGAAGGCGCGGCTGTAATCTCTCTTCATCTCCCTCTCCCCCTGCGGGAGAGGGAGACCGCGCACGGCGGCGTCAGCCGTCGTCCTGGCGCGGTCGGGCGAGGGGTCACGCCGGCCGAGCCGTTTCGCATCATCCAACCCCTCATCCGGCCCTTCGGGCCACCTTCTCCCGCAAGGGGAGAGGGATCAGGTGGAGCTGACGATGAAACCCGGCGTCCTTGGTCTTCTTCTCGCACTCGGCATGACCGCGACTGCGGCGCAAGCCCAGACCGCTCCACAGACGCCCGCCCCCGCCGAAACCCCCATCGTCATCGGCCGGTCCTACGCCCTCCCCTCCGCCGTCATGGGCGCGACGCGCGAGATCAACGTCTGGCTTCCCCCCGGCTACGCCGACAGCGGCCAGACCTATCCCGTCCTCTATGTCCTCGACGGCGGCCAGGATCAGGACTTCCACCACATCTCGGGTCTCGCCCAGCTGGGGACCGTCGTTGGTACGACCCGCGACGTGATCGTGGTCGGCGTCGCCTCGGTGGATCGCCGCAACGAACTGGCCCTGCCGACCGAAGACCCCGACCTGATCGCCCACTATCCGACCCAGGGCCATTCGGACCGGTTTCGCCGGTTCGTGGCCGAAGAGGTCCAGCCCTTCATCCAGGGCCGCTTCCGCACCACCGGAGAGACGGCCCTGATGGGCGAATCCCTCGCCGGTCTGTTCGTGGTCGAGACCTTCCTGAAGGAACCTCAGATGTTCGACGCCTATGTCGCCGTCAGTCCCAGCCTGTGGTGGGACGGCGGCCAGCTGGCGCGTCAGTCCGGCGCCCATCTGCGCGATCAGTCGAACGACCCCCGAACCCTGATCCTGACCCTGGGCGACGAAGGCCCAGAGATGCAGGCGCCGATGGACATCCTGACCGCCAATCTGCACGACCACGCCCTGCCCGGCCTGAGTTGGAGCTTCACCCCCCGGCCGACAGAAACCCACGCCACCATCTACCATGGCGCGGCCCTCGACGCCTTCCGCCGCCTCTACGCGGTCCCGGCGCCCTGAGCCGCACCCTCCAATCGACAACCGGAGCCTAACCCGATGAAACTCGGCGCCCCCCTTTCCGACACCGCCCTGCGCGTCATGCTGCTGGGCTCCGGCGAACTGGGCAAGGAGGTCGCCATCGAGTTGCAACGGCTCGGCGTCGAGGTGATCGCCGTGGACCGCTATCCCAACGCCCCCGCCATGCGTGCCGAACTGGATCTTCGAACTTCCACTCCACAAAAGCTTGCACTTTTTGCAATCTTTTGTAGAGCGCTGGTGATGCAGCTTCTCAAGCAACTCATGCAGGTCCTCCGTTCGTTGGCGGATCGGGACCACTGTGTGTTCACGCCTGCCGACCTTGCGCCCTTTGCCTCTCTGCCCCTTTGCGGCAAACAATACAAATGCGACTCGGTGACCGCCAACCGCCACCGTCATGCGTGTGCAGGAAATGGATTTAGGCTGCCCGCGCGAATCGGATGTGCGGCGCGTGTTGGATGCATCTATCTTTAAGTCTCGGCAGCTTGACCTTTGGCGCCTCGTGGCTACCCGTCTTCGATGCCAACGGATGAAGAGTGGTCCGCGGAACATGTCGAAGAGGCTCTGGCGCAGCTCAGGCAGCGCCACCCCATGCTGTCGGCGCATCTGTTCCGCATCCTGCTGAAGACAGCCATGCAGGAGGTGAAGCCGCCCGATCTCACCGCTTTGATCGCGCGCGCGGATCGCATCATCAACGCGCTCAGGGATGCCACGTGAGGAGGAACCCTGCGCTGGCCGCTCTCTCTTTTTGTCACACCTATCGTTAGGTCCGAATCCATGAACCCCTCCCCGCACCCCTGGAATGAAACTCAAATTGCCGACGCGGCCGTGAGCCTTGCCGGTACCTTCCCCAAGCTTTCAGAAACCCTGCTGCGTGTGTTGGTGCACACGGCAGCCACTGAAGTGCATCCGCATCATGGCGTGGACGCGCTGGTCGAAGGCGCCGTCAGGATGGCCGGGCACCTCAAAAACACCTTTCGGGAATTGGCGGACGGCGTCGATTAAATGCGGCACGCCCGTAGGAAGGGTGTGTTGGGAAATATAAAACATTGTTAGGCGCAAAAGACCGCTGCCATGCGAAGTGACGTGTGAGGCGGCTGGCGATTCTCAACGCACAGCCGCGCGCGGCAACCCGATCTTGGGCAAAATCGGGCATGGCTTGTGAAAAGAGGCCCCCTGGGTTGCGCCCTTGCCGGGATGCCCGCACCAGTACCGCCGCCAACTCCATTTCCAACCCCATTCATGAAAACCCCCACCACCTGCACCCTGGCCGCGCTTGCCGCGCTGCTGCTCACTCAATGCGGCGATCCCCCGGCGCCTGCGAATCACGCGGATGCCTCGGCGATTGCGCCGCCGCAGAAGAATGATGCAGCCGTGCAGGGGCAGGAGGACGCCCTGCTCACGGATGCGCCGTTTGTGCCGCCGCGGATCACGCGCGGGTATCCCACCAAGGTCATCGTGAAATTGGAGG
>JAXMIV010000368.1:0-3315 GCA_034377045.1 Prosthecobacter sp.
CCGTCGCGACGGCGCCCTTTTCAGCGGCGCGGCCAAGGCGAGCCGCTTCAGCTTCGCGTTCACGGCGCGCGGCATTGGAATTGGCGGTCTGCTCCGCCGCGAGGTTTTCCCCCTGCACCGCATCGGCGGTCGCTTGCGAGACACGAATGCGCTTCTCCTTGTCAGCCTCGGCGGCGCCGATGTCGCCATCGCGTTCCTGCCGGGAGACTTTGATCTTGGCTTCGTTGATCGCGCGTGCCGCAGCCTCTTTGCCCAGCGCTTCGATGTAGCCTGACTCATCAGTGATGTCCTGGACGTTGACGTTGATCAGGCGCAGGCCGATCTTCTTCAATTCGACTTCGACTCCGTTGGAGATGTTGGCGATCAGCTTGTCGCGGTCCGCGTTGATTTCTTCAATCGGCATCGTGGCGATGACGACGCGCATCTGGCCGAAGATGATGTCTTTCGCCAGTTCCTGGATCTGCGGCTGCGTCTGGCCTAACAAACGTTCCGCCGCGTTTTCCATGACCCCGGGCTCGGTGCTGATGCCGACGGTGAAGGTGGAGGGCGTATTGACGCGAATGTTCTGCTGTGACAGAGCGCCGCGCAGGGCGATGTCGATCGGCATGGGCGTCAGGCTCAGGTAGGCGTAGTCCTGAATCACGGGCCAGACAAAGGCCGCGCCGCCGTGCGTACAGCGGGCGGATTGATTGCCGCCCACCTTCCCGTAGACGACGAGGACACGATCCGAAGGGCAGCGTTTGTACCGCGAGGCAAAAAACGCCAACGTGGCGAAAACAATGACACCAGCGATGCCGGCGAGGAGGGGAATCATCATGGAACTAAACATGGTCGGGAGTTTCTTGATTGAGAGGTTGAACGACGAGAAGATTGGCGGCTTCGACCGCGGTGACGGTGATTGGCAGGCGCGGTGGCAGCGGTGTAGCGGCATCGGTCACGGCAGTCGCGGTAATGAGGCGGCCCTGCAGCATGATTTCCACCTGTCCAGGACCGGAGCGGGCGGCAGGCACCGTCACATAGACCTGGCCTTCCAGGCCCAGGGCGTTGGCGTAGTTCAGCGTGCCGTCATCCCGCATGGCGATCAAAAAGCGCAGGGTGAAAAACAGCAAGGCCATGAAAATGACACCCGCCGTCATTGCCGCGAAGGCGGTCGAAACGCCAGACATGCCCTGCCGCAACCCGAGCACGCCCGCCCAACCAAAGCCCACGAAGAAAGCGACCAGAACCCGCAACGACAGAATCTTGACGCCGCCGGAATCACCACCGGAGGTGTCCGGTCCCGCATCCCCGTGATCGACGCCAAAATGGCCGCCGAGGAAGCTGCCCAGCAGCAGCAGCACCTGGAGCACCGAGGCAAAGATGGCAATGCACCAATAAATCGGCGCACCGTCAGTTAGGCTGGCCCACCAGGAAGTCATGCAGGTGCTTTGTAGCGCGGGGCCTCCCTCACGGCAAGCACCGACCTCTTACAGCGACGCTTCTCGTTTGTAAGGACTTCACTTGCCCGCCGGCTTACCCAGATGCTTCTTGAAGAAAGCCGCGGCGATGTCCACGGTCTCGGCACACCAGGGATCGCTCATCCAATACGGATGCGGTGCGCCCTTCAAGGTGTAAACGGCAGTCTCGATGCCGAGGGCCTTCAACTTGTCCATCATCTCCGCCCGGCCGATCTTGAGCGTGTCCCTTTCACCCTCGATAAAAATCGTGGGCGGCACGCCGGCACGCACATGGGTGATGGGTGATGCGGCCTTGTACACTTCCGGTATCTCCTTGCCGGAGCCGCCAAGAAAAAGCACCACGCCTTCGCTCGGCTTGCCGCCATACGCGGCCACCAGATCCTGCGTCGCGGCCATGACGATGGCGGCCTTCACCGCGCTGGATTGATCCTTGAAGGGACCCGCGCCTTCAAATTCCTTCAGGCCGGAAGTCATCGCCGTAAGCCCGGATAGGTGGCCGCCCGCGGAACCGCCCATGCAGCCGATGCGCTCCGGATCAATCTTGAGCTCCTGTGCATGCGCCCGCAGGCAGCGCAGGGCCGCTTTGCAGTCATCCAGCGCCGCCGGGTACTTCGCCTGGGTGGAAAGACGATAGCTCACCAGGGCGGTCACGAAACCGCGTTGCGCGAGACGCTCCATCATCGGCTTGTCCTGCTCCACCTGACGCGACTTCCAGCCGCCGCCATGAATGTCCAAAATGCACGGCCAGGTCCCCGCCGCATCCGGCACATAGACGTAAAGCTCCACCGTATGCTCCGGGTACTTCGCGACCTCGATCGTCTTCAAGGTAAAGCCCGCCGGTGTCTGTGGTTTCAGCTTGATGCCCTTCGGGGTATTGGCAGCGGCAGGTTTCGGCGCAGGCGCAGGGGGCGCGGCCAGGGCGCCAGACAGCAGGCCGATGAGGAGGATGGAGACGAGAACGGATTTCATGCTGGCTGAGATAACGCTGCAATGCAGGGGCAACACTCCGGCCATTTCGAACGGTTTAGGAAGGATTGGTCTCCAACCAAGCAATAACGAATTCGCGATAGTCGCTGAAGAATGCCAGTTTCTGAATCTCTCGCTTGCTCACCTTCGCTAGCTTCAGCATGCCGGGCAGATCCGCCTGGAACTGCCGATAGCGCCGAAGAATCGCCGCCCCGCCGGGAATGTTTTTGAGCCCGGAAGTGGTTTTTAACCAGTTTCTGACGATCGTGATGAGTTCTTTGACACTATCTGAATGACACTCCGCGTCCCGACCTGCCAAATCACTGATGGTTCTCAGGTATCGATAACGCTTGCTGTCCAGCACGAGGATTTTCTTGTGCCGCTGACGCGCATTTCCTGAAGTCTTGTATCCAAAAAAGAGTCCCAATTCGAAAGCCATATTTAGTCGCGGCAACCCGCTCTTGCCAGTCTCGACGCGACTCAAATCGTGAATACCGTAACAGCAGGCATCAATGATGCGGCAAATCTTAGCCAATCGCGCTTCACCCGTTTCCACGACTTCCAGTGCGCAACGCGCAATGAACCCAGCGTCATGAATCGCAAAGACTTGCGCGTGCAGCAGCGGCAGGTACTGCCGGTCGAAGGGGCAGTTGATAAAGGCGCCACGATTGAGTTTCTGAGATTTCTTCATAAGGTCTCAGGGTTGATTTGATGAGGAAGCACCGCAGGACTGGAAAGAACTCGAATCTCGAGCGATACAAAGCAGCTTCCCAGTTCCAATTCATAAGGCTCATCGCCCATATGGCTGAGAGTCACAAACGCATGACCTTCCCACATGGGATCTAGATGCATGCCAAAGCCCACCAAGATTCCGAAAGTGATGAGATGACCG
>JAXMIV010000369.1:0-7599 GCA_034377045.1 Prosthecobacter sp.
GCTGAAGACTTCCGCACGGGTGCCGGTTCCATCTCCGTTGTCTTCGATCAGGGCATGCTCTGTGGCGAGCCGTCCTTCCTGCTCATAAAACTCCCCCGCTTTCTTGCTGGCAAAAAGAAAGGCTTCCAGAATTGACACCTGGCGATCCTGATCGAGATCAGCCTCGGGCAGTCCGCCGATGGCTGGAGCGAAGAACTCACCAAAACGGGTGTAGAAGACCTCATCCGCACCTTTGGTTGCGCTCACGATCAGCCGCTTCGGACCCGCCAAGGCGGTCAGAAAAGGCGCGCTGGCGGAGGCAGTCTCAATGACCACCAGCTCTCGTTGCAGGGGTTGCAGCCATTCCGCCACCTGCTTCGGCGAAACATCGGGTCCGCGCAGATTGAACTTGGCCTCACGTCCGTCGTAGGTGCCGTGGCCGATCCAAACCAGCCAGAGTTGCCCGCTGGGCTTTGCGGTTGCCGCTTTCAGGGTCGATTCCAAGGACGTCAGGTCATCGCCTTGGGTCGTTTCGCCGATCACTTGAACTGGCACGGTCGCCTTGGCACAGGCGGCTTTCCAGGCTTTGACCTGGGCCGCAAAGCGCTGGCCGTATTCCCCGGTTCCGGGTGCGCCAAGTATCAACACCACTTCAAGGTCCCGCGCCGGCGTTTGGGCCGCCGTGGGCGCGGCAGCCATGAGAGTCAGCAAAAGTGCAAAGAGGGCAATTCTACTCATGGTTAGACCATTCCCCCCTTTCTCCGCAGCCACCACTCTGTGATCAGCAGCCCCAGCATGAGTGCGAACACCCATGGCGCGTGCCACAGTGGCTGGGTCAGGGTCTCCTCGATGGGCACGCGGATATTCTTCAACAACTCCGGCAAACGCGGCAGATCCGCGAGCGCAAGTACCTGGCCTCCCGTGTCCTTGGCCACCTGCTCCATCCAGGCGCGGCCCGGCGACAATGCGGCGAACTCAACAGCACCGGGATCATAGGCCCAGCCCGTGGTCTTGGAGCCAAGAACCTTGTCACCTGCCTGATCCGCGTGTGCGGCGGCCTTCTCCACGGTGGCTGTGGCTCGATAAAAGCCTGGATCGCGGGTGAAATACTCGGCCTCAAACAGACCTGCTTCTTTCAAACTGGGCTCCGCATACAACACCGAAGGCTTGGCCGGTTTGGTGGGATCCTTAGCCGCGGGAGTGACTTCGATTTTAACCATGGCGTCATCCTGGGGTCGAAAGGCCCGGTCTCGCACGCGCACCGCCAACGTGACTCGGTTGCCCACTGGAGTTGCCGTGATTTCGATGCGGTCCGGCACATCCACCACCAGCCAGCGCATCAATTGTCGCCACGCCCGATCCAAGTCCTTGCGCGCCTCGTCATTCTTCATTCCCCAACGCCAGAGGTCGGCGATCATCAAGGCGCCGACACGGCCCTCGCCAAACCGTTGCGCCGCCAAAGCTGGATGGGCCGTCTGCTCCTGATCGCTGATCGTGGCCAGCACACTCGCACCGGGCTTGATGGAGAATACCTGGTTGACGGAAAAGAAGCCGGGCATCTGCGCCAGCCGTTGTTCGTCTTCCTCGCGCGTGGTTCGCAGCCGCGTCCAGGGCTCCAGCCAGCCTTCACGAGTAAGGTTGAGCCTGCCGTCGCTGACCGGCGCGGCCTGGGTCACGCGATCCAAGTAGACCGGCAGCATTCGGCCGATCGGAGTATGATCATAGCCGCCGGCTTGATAGCATTCCTGGCCACCGAGCATGAGCAGAGCCCCACCGCGTTCGCTAACGAAACGTTCGATCAAATGCATCTGCTCCTGGGTAAAGTACTCCGCCTCCAGATCGTCGATGATGATGGCCCGATATTCGCCAAAGAATTCCTCTGGAGACTTCGGGAAGCCGTCGCTGAGTTCCTTGGCATCACGTGTGCCCAGTCGGACGAGCACCGGTTGATCGTAGCGTTGCGCCTTACCCTGCTGACCGAAGCCGCGGAACAGCGGATTGCTGGTTTCCCCAGCGCGTCCTCGCCACTCGAACTTGGGTTCGCGTTTGGCGATGCGGATCAAGCTCGGCATCTGCACCTCGGTGTCTGCCGCCAGAGCTCTGCGCAGGAACTTATACTCCCAGTTAGGCCGCCCGGAAATGTACAGCACGCGGTAGGGGCCAGAGCCGCGATCGATCGCGATCTTCCGTTCATTGTTGGCCAGCGTGGCTTCACTGGTCAGCATCTTCCATTCATCGCCGCCGATCTTTGGTGTCAACGCGGATTCCATGACCGCTAGCCGATAGAACGACACCCCCGGTTTTGCTGCGGGGACACGCAGACGCACAGCCTGGGCTTCACCATCTTTGGCCAGGCGGAACTTTTCCGTTGTCACGGCTTTGCCCAGTTCATCAATGGCGGAGACGGACACTTCCTTGCCCGCAAATCCATGACCCAATACTCGGGTGGTGATCGTGATCGGTGTATCTTCAAAGGGAGTCTGCGTCACCGTTGGTTCCATGAGCGCCAGGTCTGGCGCGGGGGCCGCCTGGCCGACAAGGACGGGAAAAACCGGAGCTCTGCCTTCACGTTGCCATGCCGCCGCATCGGTCGGATTGCCATCGCTGATGAGCACGACTGCGGCGAGGTGGCTGTCAGGACTATTTTGGCGCAGTGTTTTTAAGGCGCCGCTCAATTCGGACTTTTGGCCATCATGGGTCAGGCTTTGAAAATCGCCGACGTTTTGCAGGCGCTCGCCAACCATCTGGGTTTTGACCCGAAACATTTTGCTCAACTCATCAAGCCAGGGTGGCGCCGCATCGCTGTTCCCACCGAGCGCCGCCTTCATTTGGGCCGCCCGCGTTGTCTTGCCTGCCTGCTCAGCGATCGCCAAAGAGGCGCTGTTATCCGCGGCGATCACCACTTCATTCTCGCCGATCTTGGGCTGCGTGCGTGACCACACGGGATCGGCGACCAGCACGGCTAACAGGATCCAAGCCGATGCCTTGCAAGCCAGCGCCGCGCAACGTGTCCAGCCCCGCAACGGTGAGCGGCGGTAACCAACAGCCAGGAGTACCAAGCCTACGGCGATGACGCCCGCCGCGAACCAGACGCGATCCGGATGTTGAAAGAGCAGGGTCATTTACCAGCTCCCAATTCCGTATAGTAGCGCCGTACCAAGTCGCGAAAGGCGGGAGGCACCGGATCGCGGTCCACGGGCACCATCGGATTGCCCGCATCTCGCTTCGCCAGTTCTTCCGCCACCCGGTCACGCAGTTCCACCAGCGGTTGAGTGATGCGCGCCTGCAAATGATCAGCTTGGGGCGCCAGGTTGTTGCGCTCATGGTCCACGCGCATCGCTCGTGCATTGTCCAGCACCTTGGCTGCTTCATTGCGCAGTTGCGGCTGGCTCAGGAGTTCCTCGACATTGCGCAGCCGGTCCGTCCATTGCTCATAACCCGTGCCCGTGAGCGGACGGCGGTTTTCCACTTCGGCCTGTTGATCAAAAAAGAAGCCGCCTTGATCGCCGCCACCACCACCCGCAATGTCGCGTTCAGCACCACCACGAGCGCTGCGATTGCTGGAACTTCGATTTCCGCCGGCCTGTGAATCGCCTGCGGATTGGCCAGGTTTGCCATCCTTCGGCGCATTGGGGTTTGGCTCACCCTGACCACCCGCGAGTTGGCCCTTCCCTGGAGAAGTGCCCGGTTGTTCCGGCCCCGGCTGTTCGCTTTGCCCTTGTCCCTTGCCTGGCTCCTTACCCTGGCCTTGAGCGTCCGCCTCTTTTTTCCCAGCCTCTGCCGTCTGTTCGGATTGACCCTTTGGGTTAGGCTCACCCCCGGGTTGCTGCCCGCCCTTTGGGTTAGGCTCACCTCCGGGTTGCTGCCCGTCCTTTGGAGACGTTTCATTGGCGGCTGTCGGATTGCCCTTCGCATCCTTTTGTTCCTGGCCAGCTGGGGTGCTGCCGGGTTTGTTCGAAGCCTGTGCCGTTGCCTTGGAATCGGCAGTTGGTTTTGCTCCCGACGCGGCTGGTGCGTTTTTATCTTCGCTTCGCACCTCATCGAGGAGCTTATCCAATTCGGATCGTGCCATTCGCAGCGCTTCGGTTTCACTGCCCAGCACGCTTTCCGCGGCCTTCTCCACACCCTTTTGCAACTGCTCCACTGAGGCTGTCGCCTTGCGCTCCGCTTCCTGGGCATCCTTGCGATTGCCATAGCGGGTCTGGTCCCGCGCTTCCTGCAGGTTTTCCTCCAACTCGCCGGTCTGCGCATTGCGCACGGCTTCGTAAAGATTGCGATGGAGCAGGGGATTGTTGCCCTCCGCCTCTTCACTGATGCGGCGCATGTTATCCAACAATTGCTTCAGCTTTCCCTGCTGCTCTTCGATCTGGCGCGCTACCTGGCTGCCATCGAGCATCTTTTCCAACGATGATGAAGTGTCTTTGCTCTCCTCGCGCGTCTTCTGGTTTTCCAGCGCCTCGCTGATCTGCTTCTGGCGCTCGTTCGCTTCGCGGGACTGCGAGCGCAGTTGTTTCATCTCGTCGGCAAAGCGCTTGGAAGTCTTTTGGCGGAAGTCTTCCTGCATCTTTTCCAGTTCGCGCTGGGCACGGGTTGCGGCGTTGGCGGCGTCAGCCAGTTGCTGCTGCTTGAGTTTTTCAGCCGCGTCCATGACCTGCTCGCGGGTTTGCTCCAGTTGCTCTTTCGCCTCGGCCATGTTGGCGGCATTCTCGGGCTTCTCCATGCGTTCCTTGAGGTCATCAAGATCACGCAGAAGTTGCTCCTGCTCATCTTGAAGCCGCTGGAGTTGGTTTTCGAGTTCCTGGCGCTCTTCCTCGGTCTTGGCTTTGGCCAGTTGATTCTCCAGTTCCTTCATCTTTTCCGCCAGCGCTTCCTGGCGGCGCGCCAATTCCTTCAACCGATTCAGGACCTGCAAATTCTCCTGTTGTTCGGCCGATTGCTCTTCAGTCGCCTGCTTCTCCTGCTCGTAGCGCTGGTCCTGCTGCTTGAGTTCCAGATTCATCAACTGGTTCTGATTGGCCTGCTGGCCTGCTCCCTGGCTGGGTTGCTTTTGGCGCATGACCCGGTGCTCACGGCTCTGGGCGCGATGCAGCCATTCCAGGGCGCTTTGCTCAAAAGTCAGCGCCTGATTCAAGGAGGTCTTCTTCTTTTCCTCCGATGCCTGCCGCAATGGATCGAGCGCATCCTTCATGCTCTTCCACGCCTCAGTCAGGGAGGTTTTGATCTCCGCATCCTCCGCTTCCTCCATCGCTTCCTTCGTTTGATCGAGAGCGATCTCCTGGGATTGATGCACCACATCCACGTCCGGCGCTGCCGCTTCCATTGTCCGGCCCGCTTGCGTGTCGCGGATCAGCCGCCACGTGGCATTGACGACCTGCTTTTGCAGCTCCACCAGCTTGTCCGCCTGGCCTTTCTGTTCTCCAGGTTTGCCCGGTGGCGATTCGGCTTCGCGGAAGATATCCTCAAAGTGCCGCACATCGGCAAAGAACATGTCGCTCATGGCACGGCGCACTTCGCCCTTTGGTCCTTTGTCTTCCGCCCAAAAGTAGTAGGACACCAATTGCCGGGGTTCGGCATTCTCCTGCTCCATCGCCAGAAGCGCCTTCACATCCTCTTTCTTCGCCGAAGTGGTCGTGCCGTGCTTGAAATCGACATCCTTGGCCTTGCCGGCGATGCTGAAGCTTGCGCCACTTCTGGTTACGCCGAGGTCATCCCAAATCTTCGCCTCCACCGGAAGTTCCTGGAGGGCGGACACTTGAATGTCCCGCTTGGGGAAGACAACCTCGATCTTGGCAAGCTGGTTCTCCTGCACTTTGATGCTGAGCCACGGCGGGTTCTTGTTGGCTCGTTCCTTTTCATCGACCAGGTGCAGCCGCCACTTTTGCGTCTTCTCGGCTTTCAAGCGTCCGGTTAGAACGGTCGGATCATCCGGCAACGGTTTGAGCGGCAAAATGGTCTTGTCTTCCGCGAACAGTTCCGCCTCCTTGACCGGCTTGTTGATCTTGAAACGAAAGGCCAAGTCCGAATGCTCCAGCGCGCTGACCTTGAGCGTGTTCTTGATCTCCTTGACCGGGAGGCCGGTGTACGCAGGTGGCGTGATGGTCACATCCGCGCGTTCCAGTGCGGGATGCACATAGGTGGTGATGCGGTAATCGTCGGAGCGCTGATCGCCGAATTCCACGCGATACTTCGCATCCTTGTCGATACGCGCGATGAGGCCGCCAAAAACCTGCTGATCCACCGTCAGCCGCATGGGGACACGTTCGCGCTCGGCGCCATCGGGCTCGGTGACGATCAGCGTGGCTTCCGCGGGGACATTTTTTTCAAAGTGCGCCTCGACGATCAATCGAGTTCCCCGTTCAATCTCCGTATCGCCCGGAGTGACGTTCGCGGTGAGCACTGGCGGCGCGGGTGCGACTGCTGCCGCCGCTGCCACTTCACTCGCAGACCGTTTGTCGGCATGAGGCCGTTTCACGATCATGAAGGCGATGGACAGCAGGCACAAGACAGCGGCTGCGCCCAGTCCCCAGTTCGTCCACCGCATGCCCCGCGCAGTGACCGTCGATGTCCAATTGGTGCGGGCGCCGTGTGCGGAGGCGCTGTCGAGAAGGCGCTCCTTGAACAACGTTTCACCGACCGCCGGGTCCATCTGTTCGACGGCGGTCAACAGCAACGCGTTCAGGTCCGCGTGCCGTCCTTCAATCAGCCGCGCAAGTTCAAGGTCCGACCACCGCAGCCGGCTTGACCACCAGGTGGAAAGCAGACCGGAAACCACCAAAAAGGCGCCGAACAATGAGACAACGGAACGAAAGGGCCAACCCATGAAGGGCCCCAGCCAGGTCAAAATCGCCGCGAGCAAGGCCGCGACACAGAGAATTTTCGCGGCGGCACGGCGTCGGTGGAGTTCCCGCAGCTCTCGGCGCAGGCCGTCGAGCTTCGCCTGGAGCACCAGGGCATTCATGACCAGCTCCTTGTTCTCACTGGGGGTGGGGTTCATGGCGTCCATCAGATTACGTCCCGGATGTTAACACTTCTCCACGCGTTTTGATGCGGCCGGCCAGCCAAGTTTCGCCAGCCAGCACACAAAGCAGTCCCGCCAAAATCCACAACCAGCCGCGCTGCCGCATTTCCTCCTCACCGACCGCCAGGCGTTCGCGCTCCGCGTGGATGCTCTCGACCTGCCCGGCATTCCCAACCGATTCCAGGCGTGGCCCCAATTCGCGCAGTTGATCCGGCTCCATCGGCGTGACCCGGCTTTCTTCCGGCGGTAGGTTGACAGCATAGACCAGCGCCTTGGCTGCCGGCGTTTCCTTGATCGAATAGAGGCCCGGCATGGTGGCGGTCGTCGCCTGGCCGGGCGCCACGGCAAAGGACTTCTTGTCAGGCGTGACGACAACCGCCCCCGCTGGAAGCGGCTCACCCACCACCAGCGTAGTGGTCTGATCGTTGTGAAATCCGGCGGCGTCCAGCCAGCCGTAGAGCAGCGGCACAAACTTGGTCGAAAGCGCCAGTTGACTGTCCGCGGGATGCCACCCGGACGCCAGCAGGATCAGCGTACCCTTGCCAAGGTTGCAGGCCACCATGGCCGGTTCGCCATTGTCAAACTTCGCGATGACCTGCATC
>JAXMIV010000370.1:0-5992 GCA_034377045.1 Prosthecobacter sp.
CGGTCATCTCACCGGTGCCGCGCTGGTAGCGCCAGCGGGTTTCCGCATCCACCAGGGCAGGGGAGAACTCGCCCTTATCCATGCGCTTGAAGAGATCGAGCGCCGTCTTGGCATTGGTGCTGAGCATGGTGACCAGATCGCGGCGGAGCAGGGGCCCCGCTTTCGGCAGAAGTTCGTAAATGAGCGACGATGCCTTGTCCGCGCCAAACTTTTTCATGAGGGCAATCGCGGCCTCCTGGAGGGCGGGGGACTGATTGGTGGTCAGCAGATTGCGGACGATGGGTTCCACCTTGGGCCAGCCGTTTTGAGCGAGCAGGGGGAGGACGGCGAGGCGGTTGCCCTCAGGCGCCTTGCTGTCGGTGGCCGTGGCTTCGATCTGAGCCATGAGGCCGCGCATGAAGTCGGCGGACTTCGCGGCGACGGCAGGTGGTTTGGCGAGCAGTGCGGCCAATGTCTTCACTCCCAACTTGCCGTCTGATTTTGGCAGGCCCTCGGCCACGCCTTGCAGCAGGGCCGGCTGCCACCAAACAAGAGTTCCCTCATGCCGCCGCAGGGCGTGCAAAGCCTTTTGAAAGTCAGCCTGATCGCCATCGGCGGCACTGGCACTGGCGAGACTGCGGATGGTGTCGGCGCGCGCGGCGGAGAAGGTGGCGCCGAACTTTTCGCCTGCTAGGAGCTGATCAAGGACTGCGCCCGCTGCATTGCTGCTGATGCTGAGGATGCCACGCGCCATCCAGAGGTCTTCGGGATTCTTTTCCAGGGCGGCGACGCTCTTCTTCACCGTGGCTTCAGAGGAGGGTGAGTTCAGAAGGTCAAGGAAAAGCAGACGCTCCGCGTGTTCCTTGCGGAACGCTTTTGCGGGCTGTGGCTTGCCCTGTTCAGCGAGCAGGCGGCGCGCGGTCTCCCTCTGCCAGGCATTTTCATGGCCTAACCAGGCATTAAGTTTTTTCGCGTCTTCTGGCGCCGCGGTTATCTTTGGCGCCTTTTTGCCCTTGGGCACCACCCGCCAGATGCGGCCCTGGTTTTCACCCTGGCGCATGTCGTTGGCTTTGACGAATTCTTCGGGAAAGAAACGCGCATGATCGATCCAGCGGCGGTAGATATCGCAGATGTAGATGGCGCCATCGGGGCCGGTGGTGAAGTTTACCGGGCGGCTCCATTCATCAGCGCTGCGGAAGAATTCGGTGCGGGCGCTAACGCGCGTGGCCTTCAGGGATGCGCCGTTCGGCTCGATTTTGTAACGGGTGACGAGCTGTCCCGTGGGATCGGGAACGAAGACGTTGTTCTTCAACTCGGGCATAAGTTGGCCGCGATAGACGCCCAGGCCTGAGCAGGCGGTGTTGGTGCCCGCGTGGGCATCGGCTGTGGTGTGGGTAATCTTCAACGGATACACGCGCGTATCGGCGCCCGGAGGGGCGATGTCGTCATAACCTTGGGTGATGCCGGCGTGGGGATTGCGAAGCACCGCCGCATAGGGCATCACGGCGAACATCAGTGGGTTGCGGTTGGAACAAAAAAAGTGATGGCCAAAGTCATCGAAGGAACCGCCGTATTGACCGTAACCGCTGGTCGGTTCGATCTCTCCCGTGGCGGGGTCCCAGCGAAAATTGCAGCGGGCGACATTTGCCTGAAGCCCGGGTTTGAGCGTGGCGGCCTTTTCGGCTGACGGGATGCCGACGGGATAAATCTCCTTCGCGTCGAGACCGTTGTTGAAATAGACCTTCCCGTCCGGGCCCCAACGCGGAGCGCTGACCTGAAGCTGGCTGTGGCGCGGGTTGAACCCCTTGATCAAGGATTCGTTGATGTCCGCCTTGCCATCGCCATCGGTGTCCTTGAGGAAAAGAATCTGGGTGCGGGTCGTAGCGATGAGTCCGTCCTTGTAGGGCAGGAGGCCTTGCACATGGTCCACGTGATCGGCGAAGGTGACCGCCCGGTCCATGCGGCCGTCACCATTGTCGTCAAAGAGTTGTTGGATGCGGGAAAGCGGCGGTTTTCCAGGCTCCGGGCCTAACGGATAGTCGCGCATGTCGGCGACAAACATCCGGCCATGCGCATCCCAGGTGACTTCCACGGGATCGAGGATCAAGGGTTCGCTGGCAACCAACTGGGCTTCATAGTCGCCGTCGAACTGAATCTGTTTCTGCGACTCCTCAGGGCTCATCGCCTGGTCCTGGCCTTCGCGCACCGGCACATCGGAACCGCCGCTAGCCTGGATGGGATTCCATTTTTCCTTGAAGGCGCCCAGGGGATGCAGTTCGTAGCGGCGCACGATCATCTCCGCGCCTTCGGTCTGGATGATGACGCGCCCTTCGGCCGGCTTGCATTCAAAGGCTTCGTTGACGAGGCGGCCGTTGACGAAGTACTGGAGGGTATCGCCCTTGGCGATGACTTCCATGCGGTTCCATTCACCGACTGGGGAATCGGGATCGTCCTTGCCGCGGAAGTTGATCTTGTCCGCCCAATCGACATCGCGCTTCTCCCAATTGATGCGGCCCTTGGTGACGGTTTGACGCGGCGCGCCCTTCTTCCAGATCTTTTCCTTGTCGCGATCCAGATCGATTTCAGCGGTTACACTTGTGGTTAGCTCGGTACCGTCAGCCAATTTGGGGCTCAGCACGAGGATATCACCAATGCCGCCCTCGATGATCTGTGCTTCGATGGAAGCCATCCAGGTGTCTCCATAGGCGCCGTGGGGGCCGTAGCAATGCAGAAGGATGCCGTTGTCACGGGCACGGTCGGCGCGCTTGCCCCAGGCCTTGGCTCCCCATTTGAATTCGACGACGAGATGATAATCCTTGTAGCTTTTCTTGGTGACCATGTAGCCGTAGCCACGGCCGCTGATATGCAGTTCCTTGTCCTTCATCTGGAAGACTTCGCCGGGCGCGTCGTGGAAATCAGCCTTGGGATTGATGTGGTATTCAACATCGCCCGCCTTCATCAGGTCGAGAATGTTGATCTTTTCGGTGACCGGTTCGGCTGACCACAAAGATGCAGTGAGGGCGAAGGCGGCAGTGAGGAGGATGGCTCGTCTCATGGATGGTAGGAGATTACGCTGGATGTTCCGCTCTCTCATTCAGGAATAGGCACTAAATTGCAGCCACTGAATCATAAAAGTACCACTCCCATCAACAGGAATACGATTCAGCGCAATGTTCGAGTTCGCTTGATGCATGGGGCAAGTCCGGCTTACATCGTGGGTAATGCTCCCTGAAATTACGAAATTGCTCAAGCTCCAGGAACGCGACCAGCGCATCCGCCAGCTTCAAAAGGAACTCAAAGACATTCCCAAACACGAGGCCCAGGCGCGCGCCCAGCTCGCGGGGGATCTGGCGGCGGTGGAAAGCACCACCTTAAAAGCCAAGGAGGTCGAGGTGAAGATCAAAGGCTTCGAACTCGACATTCAGACCCGGCAGAACTCCATCAAGCGTCTGCACGACCAGCAGTTTGAAACCCGCAAGAACGACGAATTCCAGGCACTCGGGACCGAGATCGTTCGGTATGAGAAGGATGTGCGTGGCATTGAAGACAAGGAACTGGAGGCCATGGAAGAGCTGGAAGGCGCCAAGGCCGCCCAAAAGGAAGCACAGGCCCGTCTGAAGGTAACCCAGAGCCGGGTCAACGATGAACTGAAGACTCTTGCGGAGCGGGTGGAGGGAGTAAGGAAGCGTCTCGCCGACCTGGAAGCGGAGCGCGCGGAACTTGCCGCGCCTGTCGAGCCGGAAGCCCTCGATCTCTATCAACGGCTTTTTAACAAGAAGCCTGACGCCGCCGTGGTGCCTCTGGAAGGAGGCATTTGCAAAGGCTGCCACATGAAGGTGGTAATGGGCACCATCCAGGATCTCCGGGCAGGAGAAGCGATCACTCAATGCGAGAGCTGCGGGCGGATTTTGTATTTGGTGGAATAAGCGCAAGCGCTCTCATTCCTTCGGACTATTCCCCAGCAAATTGGCGCCGATCTGGTTGCCGCTACCTCCGACGATCAGCAGGGACGGTTCCTTTGAACGCTTGGCTTCTTCGCGATCATCACGGATGAGGTTGCCGGAGACGAGGCTGTTTTTGACCTGCTGCAAACGCAGGCCGATGCCGTCGGAATCGAGGATGCTGTTGTTGGTGATCACGAGGCGGTTGCCGTTTTCAACGTCGAGCGCGGCGCGGTGGCGCCAAACGCCGGCAATGATGTTGCCGGTGATCGAGCAGTCGTCGCAGTTTTTGAAGACGAGGCCATTGTTCTCCGCCTCATCGAAGCCATTGACGGCATAACGCGGATTGCGGTCAAAGTTGTTGCCGTTGAGGACGAGGTGCTCGCACCCCTCGGCGATGATGTCGTGCTGAAAGCCCTCCCAGAAGGTATTGCCGGTGATGGTCACGCCGCGGGATTCGCGCACCTCGATGTTCACCTGCACGTCGCTGAAGACGTTGCCGGTGATGGTGACATTGCCTTCGCGGGTCGAGGGGCGGCCGACGCGGCGCTCCAGGCTGGGATCGGTGCCCGCTCCCTGAATGCGGATGTTGGCGGAGCCCGGGGCTTTGTTGGTGTGCTGCAGAGTGCAACCGGTGATGGCGACCTCGCCAATGGAGCCGCCGGTGGAAGTGAGTTCGACATTGGCGGAAGGCGGCCCCTTGACGGTGTGGTTGCCCTCAATGTCACAGGTGCCGATGTGGAGGTTGCGCACGTTGCCACCGCGGGAGACGACTCCCCCGCCGGCGTTGTAGCTGATGTGGCTGCCAACGATGTTGGTCTGATGGATGTTGACGTCGTCGTAGAAGACGCCAATGCCGCTGTTTTCGTAAAGATGACAATCGGCGATGAGGACGTTGCGATTGCGCGTGGTGAAATGCAGGGCGTGGCGGCATTTGCGCACGACCACGCGGCTGAAGGTGACCTGGATGGTCCCGGTCGCTTCGATGCCGTCCGCCTCGGGATGGGCGCCGACGATCTCAAGGCCGCTGACCATGGGTGTGCGTTCCTTGTCCCACACCTGTGATTTGACGGAGGAGGGCGCAGCAGTGCCCTCATGCGTGCCGATGAAGTGGAACGCGGGGCCGCTGCCGCTCATCAGCACCCGGCCGGTTCCATCGCCTGAGAGCGCCGCGAAACCGGTCTTGGCGAGGTCGATGCGGATGGTTCGCGTGATCTTGTAGGTGCCTTTGGGAAAGAGCAGGCTGCCGCTTTCATCCATGGCTTTTTGGATCGCGGCGGTGTCGTCCGTCTTACCGTCGCCCTTGGCGCCGAAGGTCAGGACGCTGGTTTGCGCGGAAGCGGTACAGGCGAGTGCGAGAGTGGCGGCAAGGGTGATCCAGGAGCGAGAGAACTGCATTCTCACACTACGAGGCAGGGGCGGCGCATCTTCAAGTTCTTCTCGCGCCGACTCATCGATCAAAGAACGAATCTTCTTCGCGATCCGCCACTTTCAGATAGCGGTAGTAAACCTCAAGTTGCAGCGTGCAAAGCGTTTGGCGGTAAACGGCATCCGCCGCATCACCTGCCGGCCAGTTGGGGCGGCCTTTCTTGAAGCTGCCATCTGGATTCTGGTTGGCGAGGATCTGCGGCAGGAACTGTTCATTGTAGAACTTCCATTCTTCTCCCCCGGCTTGGAAGAAGGTCTGGGTGTAGTAGTACCAGCAGTAGAGGTTGCAGTTCTTGTTCCAATCCAGCGGTTCGGCTGCGAGGAAGGCGTGCAGGAAATCGATGGCCTTCTTGATGGAGGCAGTCTTGCCTTTGGACATCGTCTGCAGCGCCAGCGAACCGGCGCCGGTGAGGCTCCACTGGTTGTAATGCTGATCGCGGTTGGCGTTGCCAAAACCGCCGTCCTTGGTTTGCTTGCTGACCACGTAATCGGCGCACTTTTCGAGCGCGCTGTGCAATCCTGGAATTTTCAGGCCGGTATTCTTGGCGGCCTTCAGCGCCTGGAATTGCCAGCCGGCCACCGAAAGATCCTCTCCGCCACTATCTTTGTTGTAGCCGTAGGGTTTGCCGGCTTCAACTCCGCCG
>JAXMIV010000371.1:0-2892 GCA_034377045.1 Prosthecobacter sp.
TACTGGTGGCCGACCATGAATGTGACGGGGTTTTTCTTCAAAACGGCCCTGAGGCGGAGCGCGTCGGCAAGATTGGTCGCCATCGGCTTTTCCAGCAGCACATGTTTTCCCTTCGCCATCGCTGCGACGGCGATCTCGCGATGCGTATGGCTGGGTGTGGCGATATCGATGATGTCAAACTCCGCCTGCGCGATCATCTCTTGCGGATCTGCAAAGATGCGCGCGTCGGGATAAGTCTGTTGCGCCTCCTGCCGTGATGCTTCCGAAGGCGCCGTGATTGCTACGAGCCGCGCCTCCGGATTCATGGCGATAGATTGGGCATGAAATTTTCCCCAGGCGCCAAAGCCTGCGAGTGCGAAGCGAACGGGGGCGGACATTAGCGGCGAGGGGCTGTGGTGAGAGGCGTGACAGGATCCGCAACGCGGCGGCCTTGAACTTCATTCAAACGGCATGTGGGCAGCTTCGGCAGCACATATTTGGCGAACAACTCACACTCTTCCTCATGGGGATAACCGCTGAGGATGAAAGCGCGCATGCCCATGTCGATGTAGCGATTGAGTTTGGCCAGCACCTGATCCGGGTCACCCACGATGGCGCTGCCACAACCACTGCGGGCCAGGCCGACGCCGGACCAGAGATGCTCTTCGATAAAGAGGTCTTCGTCGGCTTTTGCGCGCAGTTCGTCCTGACGCTGCACGCCGAAGCTCTTGCTGTCCTGGGAGCGGTTTTTGATCTCCTGTCCCTTGGTCAAATCGAGCTTGGAGATCAGGCGCTTGGCTGCTGCCCGGGCCTCGCTTTCAGTTTCGCGTACGATCATGTGGATGCGCAGACCGAAGTCGATATGGCGGCCATGGGCGGCGGCCTGCTCCGCCATGCCACGCATGGTTTCCGCGAGCCGATCCTCCGTCTCCGGCCACATGAGAAAGACATCGCAGTGCTTCGCGCACAGGGCCTGGGCAGCGGGCGAAATGCCGCCAAAGTAAAGCAGTGGTCCGCCGTTCTGCTGGTAGGTTTTGGCGGGTTCGCAGTTGGGCAGGTTGAAGTTGTAAAACCGGCCCTTCCATTCCAGCGGCCCCTCGGTTGTCCACAGCTTTTGCAGGATCTGGATGATCTCACTGCTGCGCTCGTAGCGATCTTCATTGCTCTCCTTCAGTCCGGGCAGGTCGGAGGAGATGATGTTGATGGTCAACCGGCCTTTGGCGATGTGATCCACAGTGGCGATCGCCCGGGCCAGCATGGGCGGCCATACCTCACCCATGCGCAGGGCCACGAGTTGATTGATTTGTTCTGTCTGCGCCGCCATCGCCGCCGCGAAGGTCATGGGGTCCTGGCCGGCGATCCAGCCCGAGGGCAGGAGGATGTTCTGATAACCGAGCACGTCGGCATTTTTGACGATCTGTCCACAGTGCTCGTAGCTGCTCCGCAGGCTGCCGTCCGGTACGCCGAGAAATTCATAGTCGTCGCTGCAGAGGGCCGAGAACCAGGCGACTTCCGCGGCGCGAGTGGGAGTGCGAATGGGTGGGGAAATGGAGGTCATGGCACTTTTTGCGATTTCGAAATATCTAGCTGGACAGAACTCGTCTAGGCAAGCATTTATTTCGAATGCGAAAAAATTCGGTGGATCAGCGTGACCTGCGTGCGGCTGCGGTGCTGCATCTGCGCAGCCGCCTTGCCACCTCCCGAAGCTCGCTGGCACGCGCTTTGGATGCCTCCCCATCCACCTTGGGGCTGCATGTGGATCAGTTGATTGCCAGGGGCTATGCCACCGAGTCGGGGTTGGATCAGGGGGCGCTGGGCCGGCCGCGGCGGCTATTGACGCTTCGGCCTGAGGCGGGATGGTTTGCGGGAGTCGAGTTCAACGCGGAACGGGTGCAAGTGGTACGAGTGGATTTCGCCGGTACCGTACGTGCTACTGAGGTGTGGCAATTGCCGGCTGAGCCAGACGCGGCCACGGTCATGAAGCAGATCGTTCAGATGCTGGAAAAGCTGGCGCGGGAAGCCGGGGCGCCGCCTTTGGCCATCGGGATCGGCACGCCGGGATTGGTGGATCCGCGCTCCGGCATGGCCATCCACTATTCTTTCGTCCGGGGCTGGCGCGACGTGCCCTTGGGGCCAACGGTCCAGGCGCGGTTCGCCGTGCCGGTGACCCTGGAAAACAACCTCCGCGCCATCGCGCTGGCGGAGCGCTGGTTCGGTGGCGGTCGGGATCTGAATGACTATGTCATCCTCGGTCCACGTAGCGGGTTCGGCATTAGCATCATGCACGGAGGCCAAGTGCTTCGGGGCGCCCATCACGCGGCGGGTGAGATTGGCCGCTGGCCGTGGCCCTTGGCTGGCGGCAGTCACGAGTTGCATGACAAGTTGTCCGCTCCGGCGGTTTATCGCCGGCTCACCGGCTTGTTTGAGGACGATCCGCTGCCGCCGGATTTAGGAGCAGCGTTTGGCGGGATGGTGGCGGAAGACACGCTGGAGTGGCAGGAAGTGGTAGGCGACTACGCGCGCGTGATCGGCTGTCTGCAATTGCTCCTGGATACCGAGGTCTTTTTCCTGCACGGGCCGCTCACCGCTCTCGGCCAACGCTTTTGCACGGCCATCACCACGGCCGCTCGCGGCATCGCGCCGGCGATGGCCGAGATGCCCCTGCAAATCATTCCCTCCGCACTTGGGGACGATGCTGGCGCGCTTGGTGCGGCGAGCGTGGCCATGGAGGCCTGGACGCCGCCGGCTTAACTCGAACGCATGGCTTATGAAACACATCGTCATCATTGGCGGCGGCTTTAGCGGCACCCTGACCGCCGTCAATTTGGCGCGGTTGGCGCAGGCGCCGCTGCGCATCACTGTCCTCAATCACGGCTATCCCGCATGCCGGGGGGTGGCCTACAGTACGCGCCG
>JAXMIV010000372.1:0-3687 GCA_034377045.1 Prosthecobacter sp.
GCGCAGGTGGGTGAAATGTTCCCAAAACACCCGGCGCTCAAACTTCACTTCCGGGTGCGTGGGCGTCCGGGCGACGGTCAACGCCCCGGCGATTTGCAGGAGCGCGAGAATGGTTACTGCCAGCATGGGCACCCAAACCGCAGACCAGGGATCATTCGTCGCCGCCAGGCGTGCGCCGAACCAAGTTCCGCCGGCCCACATGCCGCTGAGAATGCCGATGAACATGGTCATCTGCAGCATGCCGTTGGCGCCGCCCAGACGGCGCGTGCCGACGAGTTCCTTGATGATCCCCATCTTGGCCGGGCTGAAGAACGCGGCCTGAGTGGCTAACAAAAAGAAGGCCACAAGACTGAGATACAGCGTCAATTGAGTCTGATGCAACCAAAGGGCGCCGATGAAGGTCAGGAACACGAAGACCTGCAGCACCTGCATCCAGAAGATGACCCGCTGCTTGGACCATCGGTCGCTCAACCACCCCGCGATGGGCGCGAAGAGAACGTAGGGCAGTGAGAAGATGGCGCCCAGATACACCTGCATGGAATCGCCAATGTCCTGCCCGTGCGCCACCGCCCCCGCGAAGGCGATGATCAACATCTTCACGAAGTTATCGTTGAAGGCGTTGAGGGACTGCACCAGCAGCACTGAGGCGAGGGACCAGCGGCTGCGCGGCGGCAGGGCAGCCAAGTCATCCAAAACGGCGGGATCGGAGGCGGTGTCAGTTGCTAAAGCCATGAGGCGGGAAAATTCATTGGAGCACTTTGGTTGCCCATTGGGGTTCAGGCCAGGTGCTTTGCCGCGCAGATGAGGTCGGCCGGAAAAGTGATCTTGGGGTTGGGTTCCGTGTTTTCGACAACAAAGACGGACGCGCCGACTTGCTGCAGCGCGGAGACTTCATCGGTGACCAGGGCATCCGTCTGCAGCACCTGCTCATAGGCGCGGACCAGCAGATCGCGCTGAAAGACCTGCGGTGTCTCCATGACCCAGACGCCGCTGCGGTCGATGGAATCCGTGACCCGTCCCTGCGCATCCGCGCGTTTCAGGGTCTCGCTCATTGGCCGCGCGCAGGCCGCCGCGCCGTGGTCCCGGGCAGCCCGGATGCATTTCGAAATCTGGGCGGGCGTGATCAGTGGCCGGGCGCCATCATGAACGGCGATGAGGTCTGCGGCTGCCGAGCAGGCCTGGATGCCCGCCCAGACCGAAAGATGCCGTGCCGCTCCGCCAGGAATGACCGTCGCGAGTTTGGCCAGTTCACCGTCTGTGAGCCAGGCTGTCAACGCCTCCCGCACAGCGTCACCCGCCACCACCACCACTTCAGCGATCTCCGCGCAGGCCTCAAAGGCTTGCAGGGTGCGAAGCAGCACGGGCACACCGGCCAGGGGCGCCAGCAGCTTGTTGAAGCCCATGCGGCTGCTGCTCCCCGCGGCAACGATGATGGCGGAAGTCATAGACGGTGACCGGTCAACCGGAGAAGAACTTGCCGCAGTGCCTCCTACTGGAGCCGCTTCGCGACCTCCGTGGACAGAAGGCGGTTGTCGGCGCGGCCGGCGGCTCTTTCCTGGAGCACCTTCATCACGCCGCCCATATCCTTCTTGGTCGTCGCGCCAAGCTCAGCGATGACGCTTTCCACCAGGGCGACCAGTTCGCTGTCGCTCATGGCGGCGGGCAGATACTTTTCCAGGACAGCGATTTCCGCCTTTTCCGTTTCTGCCAGATCGGCGCGCGCGGCGGTTTCATAGGCGGTTACGGAGTCCTGGCGTTTTTTGATCTCCCGGCGCACCACGGCGAGGCAGTCGGTCTCGCCGAGTTCCCCTTCCGCGCCGAGTTTCTCAATGGCCGCATACTTGATGGCGGACTTGACGCCCCGGATGACATTCAGCGCCACGGTATCCTTCGCCTTCATGGCAGTCTTGAGATCTTCGGAGATGCGTTGGGAGAGGGTCATAGTCATGGCGGCAGCTTGGCGAGGGCGCGGCACCTTGTCCAGAACACGAAAGCGGAACCGTGGACCGGTTCTCGGAAAGATTGTCCGATTGGATTGGCGAGCGCGACGGCCTGAATGGCAAGGCACGCGCGCCGGTCGCTATTTAACAATAACGGCCAAGCGTGAAACGCCGCCAGTCAGGCCGTCGCGCCGTCAAGGCTTCGGACAGGGTTTTTGAGAACCGGTATAGCTTGCAAAACGGCTTTATCCCCCGACACTCCGCCGCGTTTGCCCCCCCATGCCCCTCGCCTCAATTCCCGAATGGTTTGCAGTCATCATCCTTGGCATCATTGAAGGTGCCACTGAGTTCCTGCCCATCTCCTCCACGGGTCACCTCCTCATTCCCCAAAACCTGGGCTGGCTGCCGAAGCAGAGCGATCTTTTCGACGTGGTCATTCAAAGTGGGGCGGTCATTGCCGTGTTGGCGGTGTTTGGCGTGCGGTTGAAGCAGATGGCCGGCTCGCTTGGCGATCCCAAAACGCGGGATTACCTGCTCAAGCTTCTGGTGGCCTTTGTCGTCACCGCCGCGGGCGGGCTGGTCCTCAAAAAACTCAACATCAAGCTGCCGGAAACCATCCCCCCGGTTGCCTGGGCGACTTTGATTGGCGGGCTGGTGATTTTCTGGGTTGAGTTCATGCGCAAAGGCAAGCACGGCGTCGATCACCTGACCTGGACGGTGGTCATCGCCATCGGCCTGGCGCAATTGCTCGCGGCGGTGTTCCCCGGCACATCGAGATCGGGTGCCAGCATCATCGTCGCCCTGGCTTTTGGCATCGCCCGTCCGGCGGCCACCGAGTTTTCGTTTCTGCTAGGCGTGCCCACCCTGCTCGCCGCGGGCGCCTTTAAGATCCTCGTGGCGGTCAAGGAGCACCAGATGGGACAGGAAAAGTGGGGCATGGTCCTGCTCGCGACGGTCGTCTCGGCCCTCTCCGCCTTTTTGGTCGTGAAGTGGCTTATTCGCTTCGTTCAAAGCCACACATTCAACGGATTTGCCATCTATCGGGTCTTGTTGGGTGTGGGTCTGCTGGTCTATGTCGCAATGGCCAAAGCCCCGTAGACGCTCGTCCCCTTTACCCCATCTAGACCGTCATTATTTCATGGTTGAGTTTGCCAAAGGTTATTTTCGCCGTTCAGTCTTCAAGACGTACCGCTTTCTCAAGCATCCGAGGAAGCTGAAAAAGAGTCGCGTTATGCGCTGGTTTGCCCGGCATTTTCTCGACAAGCAGGTGTGGCGGCCCACCCAGCACACCCTTTCTGGCGGCATGGCCGTCGGCATTTTCATCTCGCTGCAACTGCTGCCCATCCAGATGCCGGCGGCCACCATTCTGGCCGCCATCTTTCGCGTGAACATCCCCGTGGCCATCATCATGTGCTGGCTGAGCAACCCCGTCACCATCCCCTTCATCGCCTGGCTGGAGTACATCATCGGCAAATGGTTCCTGACACTCTACACCACCGTGCCCTCCACCCCCTTCCCCACCGAGCTGCCCGAATCCATGGTGGACGCCTGGATAGTGCTCAAAGAACACGCCCCAGTCATGCTCGTCGGCGGCATTCTCCTCGGCGCGGTGCTTTCCGCCTTCAGCTACTGTGCCACCTGGGGCGCCTGGGAGATCACCAGCCGCATGGAGGTGGCCAAGAAGCTGCGCCTCGCCCGTTCCCATTGATCGTTCCAAAAAAAGCCGCCCCCCAGACGCCTGTCCGTC
>JAXMIV010000373.1:0-3712 GCA_034377045.1 Prosthecobacter sp.
CGAACATGCGACGCACCCAATCGCTCTATATGTTGACTTGTATTTTCCTTCTGCTCAACCGCTCGCAGAAGCGGTCGTTGTGCCTGCATTAGCAATGAACGCCATATTGATCTTTCCAGACGATTTCAACCTGGAAAAGGGCCTGGAACTCGTGCAACATCTTCGGGCGGTCAAGCAAGCAGCGCCGGAACTACTCCGCTACCTGAGGGACAACCAGGAAGAGTTGACGAAACGCACATGGCGTTCGCGTTATCCGTGGCTGCAATAAATTAGGAACCACCGTTAACCTTTGGCGATGGGGCAGCGCCCCCGGCGCGTGCCTTCACGGCTTGCGCCCGACAAAAACGCCGACGAAAGCGGTCGCGCCCTTTGTCTCCATCGTGGATGCAATGCCGGCAATTGAGATAGCTTTCGAGATCGCGTCTGCCAATGCAGCAGCTTCCGGGGTATCTCCATGGCTCACTACGATGCCGGCCGGTAAGTCCGGCTGCATTACGCTGGAGCTGGAGTGCGCAATTTGCGCGCTATTGAGAACGCTCCTTATCTGTCCTGTTAGGTCTCGTGCCTCCTCGTCAACGGGTGATGTGCTCAAAGCCACTTCAAGTTTTGGTGCCCCCGATAGAGCCGCCAACATTGCGGGCAATTTTTCGGCCAGTAATCGCCGCGGTTGCGCCGCAAGAGCGACCTTCTGGGCCGAAGCCTGCGTCTCCTTTGTAGCCTGCAAGGCAATCCTTGTTTGCTCCTGCAACTCTTGGTCCAGTCTTGCACGCTCGACGGACTTTCGTGTGTCGGCCTGCTTCTTCAGATCGTCGGCTCGAAGTTTGACGGCCAGTGCTGTCCCGCCGAGTACAAAAATCAAAATCGCGACCACTGTCTGCATCCTCGAAAGCGTCTCAAGTGAATCCCACCATGTCATAAATGACTTTTGTTGAATTTTCCGTCTGGTTGCACTGCGTGTGATTCGGTTTGCGGTCTTTGGGCCGCAGGGCGATTTCACCATGGCGTTACTAGCGGCCATTTAGATAGAATGCACAACAGAGAAAGGGAGCGTGGTCAGCGGTCCCCATTTGGGGATTTGATTTTGTCCCCATCGATCCCCATGGGGACTGGCGGAAATTCAGGTTTGATGAGTTGGAGCAAAGGAATGAGTGGCAAAGGAATGGGGATATCGGTTTGAGCTCCCGGTGGCGCGGCGGATCGTCAGTGGCGGTGGAAAGACGGGGCGATGGCATGGCGGAATGGGGGGTTCAGGACCTTGAGTACCGGGGGGAATAACCAGGGGAAAAGCAAGGGGAAAGTGGCGGAGAAGATGAGGGGGAGGGGAGCGATGAGGGATCCGGAGGCGCGCCTTTTCCCGCTGCGAGTGGCGAAGGGCATGCCGGATGCGGGCTTCGCAGGGATGAAAGAAGGGGCTTGCCATGCGTGTAGTAGATCGTCAGTCTAGAACACCAATCTATTCATGATCGTTCGTAGCATCAACCGGCTTCCAACGGAACAACGCAAACGCCAGGTGCTGGACGCGGCCTTGGAGTGTTTTCTGGAGAATGGGTACGCAGCGGCGACATTGCAGCAGATCCGGCTGGCCTCGGGCGCGAGCCACGGAAGCATCTACCACCACTTTGGCAGCAAGCAGGCCATCGCCTTGGAGTTGTATGAGGAGGGGCGGCGGAATTACGCGGAGCATATTCGGGTGGCGTTGCGGCGGCAGGAGACGGCTGAAGGTGCGGTGCGTATGCTGGTCGCGGAACATTTGCACTGGACGCGCACGCATCGGAACTGGGCGCTGTTTCTCACTCGAATCGCCACGGCGGAGGTGGACGACACCATGAGGGAAAGACTGATCGAAACCGACGCGGAGTTCGCCGCCGAAGTGCATCAGTGGTTCGCTCCATTCATGCAGAAGGGGATGATCGTGCGGCTGCCTCCCGAACTGCTGGTGCTGCAACTGTTTGGTCCCTGCAGGGCGTATGCGCGCCTGTGGCTGGCCGGCCGGGCTTCCCAGGACATTAAGTCCGCGGTGCGCCTCCTCGCCGAGGGTGCCTGGCGCGCACTTTCGGCCAACAATTGAGCTTTTCCCCGCCTCTTGCTCTGTGTTCCACGACCCGTTCCAACGCCGATCATGAAAACCAACGCTCCTTCAAACCTCAGCAACCCAAGTCTAACCTGCCGCCGTCTTTTGTTAGGCGCATGCGCGCATGGCTTCGGCACTTTGACGTTGAGTTTCCTGCTCACGATCCAAATCCAGGCGCACGCCGCCGCGGAACCCGGCAGCCTGGTGAAGCTCACCCACAATGAGGCCGAACAACGCTACGATTTTGACACGCCGGTCATGTCCGGCAGCATCAAGGCCGACGGTCCTTATCATGGCGTGACCCGGCTCGTGGACAAACGCAGTGGGCGGCAACTCGTGGATGCGCGCTATTCCGCGCTCAATCTGTTCCGGCTGTTTTCGGTCAATCTCGGCATGGGCACACCCCGCGCGATGAAGCGGGAGGTGCGCGCGACGGCGACATCCGTCGAGATCATCTGGCCCGCGACTGATGAGCACCAGGGCGAGATCACCGCGCGCTATGAGGTGCGCGAGCCGGACACCGTTGATCTGCGGCTGACGTTGCGCGCGCAAGGCACTTATGCGGGTTACGAGCTGCTGCTGCCGAGTTATTACGACAAGTCGATGATCCCGCATGTTTATCTCAAACCGCGAGCCATCGCAGGCAAGCCACCCACCGCTGACCTGGTAGTGCCCACTTTCAACGAGGTGTTTCGCGGTTGCTCCCTGGTCTTTCCGCGCGACGCGCACGCGGCGCGGCGGCCCGTGGACGGGCGTTGGAACCGCAGCGAGTTCAAGTCGAGCGTGGCGCCGTTTTTCCCGGTGCGGCACTATGCGCATCCCGTCGCGTTTATGACCGATCCGGAAAAGACGCTCGCCGTCGTGCTGATGATGCGCGCGCCGGCCTGCTCGGCGATCAGCGCGCGCTACTACACGGAACGGGATGACGAACGCGCGACCACCTACAGTGCCGTGGATTTCCTCGTGTTTGGTGACGACCTTCTGCCCGGCGATGTGCGCACCGCGGACGTTCGCCTCGTGCTCACGCCGCTGGATGCCGCCATGTCGCAACCGCTGAAGCTGCATGAAAAATTTCTCTCCGAATCTGACGCCGCAAACCATCAACCTCGTTGATCCCATGAATGATCTCCATCCCACCACCCGCCGTGAATTCTTAAAGACATCCGGAACCACGGCGATCGGCGGCGCACTCGCAGCCACCGCCGCATTTCCGCACATCCTCAGAAGCGCCCCGAACACCCAGACGCTACGCATCGGCCTGATCGGTTGCGGCGGACGTGGCACTGGAGCTGCCATCGAGGCCTTGAATGCCGACAAGAACACCGTGCTCGTCGCGCTGGGTGATGTGTTTGAGGATCGCTTGCAATCCTGCCTGGAGGCGGTGCGGAAGCGTGAGCCGGAGCGGATCAAGGTCGACAAGGAGCACTGTTTCCTCGGATTCGACGCGTACCAAAAAGTGATCGCCAGCGACGTGGATGTGGTATTGCTCACCACGCCTCCAGCCTTCCGCCCGCAGCATCTTAAGGCCGCCGTCGAAGCGGGCAAACACACCTTTGCCGAGTGCATCGCGGCGGTGGATGCGCCGGGCATTCGCTCCTTTCTGCGTTCCGCGGAACTGGCTGAAAGCCGGAACCTCGGCAT
>JAXMIV010000374.1:0-8578 GCA_034377045.1 Prosthecobacter sp.
TCCACCATCGCCGGCACCGCCTGGTTCGCGGACCTGACACTGGTTGAGATTGGCCGGGCACGGCGCTGAGAGTTCATTCGTAGTGCGTCCACATGCGGATGATTTTGACCATGCGTTCGACCTCGTAAACCTGATACACCAGCCGATGCTGGATGTTGATGCGCCGGGAGCAGGCTCCGGCCAAATCTCCAACCAGCTTTTCGTAAGGGGGAGGATTCTGAAACGGATCTTGCGCAAGGATGTCGAGAAGACGTTGCGCTTGGGGTTTAAGATTTGAAGACGCGATTTTCCTGGCGTCCTTCTGCGCCTGCTTGGTGAAAACGATCGACCAACTCACCATCCGGGTTGGGTGGACGTTTTGTCGAGCGCCTCCGCCATGCCCTTCTGGATGGAATCTCGCATCCCGGGAATCGAGGTCAGGTAGAGCGTCTCCTGAATGCTGCGCCAATCCTCCTCGGTCACCAGAACCGCGTTGGAGCGCTTTCCCGTAATCTGAATGGGTTCATGGGAGGCGGCGACCTCATCAAGGAGCTGATAAAGCTTGGACCGGGCCTGAGTGACTGAAACTGACGTCATACGCAAAGCGTACGTGAAAACGTGCGTTCGTCAAGGGCACGGACATCACGACCGACGGGCTCCCCGCAAGATGACTTGCCCCTTGCTCGTTCTTTCCCGCCCGCCATTCTGCCCCCTCTCATGCTGCGTTTTCTCACCGCCCTCGCTGTACTTACTAGTCTCACGCCGCCTCTGTCGGCGGCCAAGCCAAACCGGCCCAAGAAGGACAAGACCTTCGTCGCCGCCAAGCCTGCCTTCACGCCCGACCCCGCCACCGCGGCCTTCGATGCCGCCAAGGCGAAGCCAGATCATTTGGATACTGCCACGTTCAAGGTGCCCGAGGGCATGGAAATCTCCCTCTGGGCCACCTCCCCCATGCTGTTCAACCCGGCCAACATGGACATTGATCACGCGGGCCGCGTCTGGATTGCCGAAGGCATCAACTACCGCCGCCACAGCGGCCGCAGCCGCGAGGGCGACTGCATCCGCGTCCTTGAGGACACCGATGGCGATGGCAAGGCGGATTCGACCCATGTGTTCGTACGGGAAAAGGAACTGGAGTGCCCTCTCGGCGTCGCTGTCTTTGACAACGTCATCGTCGTCTCCAACACGCCGAACATGATCGTTTACACCGACGTCAATCGCGACCTCAAATTCGATCCCACCGTGGACAAGCGCGAGGTGCTCCTCACCGGCTTTGAACAGAAGCAGCATGATCACAGCCTCCATGCCGTCTATGCCGGCCCGGATGGCCGCTGGTACTTCAGCAACGGCAACTGCGGCGCCGAGTTCAGCGACAAGAGCGGCAACACCTTCCGCATCGGCGGCGGTTACCTCAATAATCCCTACATGGGCCAGAAGAGCGATGACGGCCACGTCTACGTCGGCGGCTTCACCGCCAGCATCGACCCCACCGGCCACAATGCTCGCATTCTCGGTTTCAACTACCGCAACAGCTTCGAAGGCGTGCGCAATTCCTTCGGCGACATGTTTCTCAGCGACAATGACGATCCACCCGCCTGCCGCGTCAGCCACCTGATCGAAGGCGGCAACTTCGGCTTCTTCTCTCCCGACGGCCAACGCCAGTGGCGCGCCGACAAGCGCCCCGGCCAGTCCATCCCCACCGCCGAATGGCGTCAGGAAGATCCCGGCAGCATCCCCGCGGGCGATGTCTACGGCGGCGGCGCACCCACCGGCATGGCCTACTACGAAAACGGCGCCCTCGGTGACAAATGGCGCGGCCTTCTGCTGGCCTGCGAAACCGGCCGCAATGTCGTCTTTGGTTACCTGCCCAAACCCGACGGCGCCGGCTTCAAGCTGGAACGTTTCGACTTCTGCACCACCAATACGTCAGGCATCTTCAAAGGCAGCGACTTCGTCGGCGGGTCTAACAATCTATCCGACGAACGCCACACGCTCTTCCGTCCCAGTGATGTCTGCGTCGGACCGGACGGCGCCATCTACATCACCGACTGGTTCGACCAACGCACCGGCGGCCACACCGACCTCGACGAAAACTGCAACGGCGCGATCTACCGCATCGCACCCAAAGGCCCGGCCCTCTCCGTGCCAAAGCTTGATCTCACGACGATCGCTGGCCAAATCGCCGCGCTCAAATCACCGGCCAACAACGTCCGCCACGTCGGCTTCACCCGGCTGAAGGAACAAGGCAAAGCCGCCGTCGATCCGGTCACCGCTTTGATCGACGACAAGAATCCCTACATCGCGGCCCGTGCCATCTGGCTCCTCGCTCAAATGGGTGAGTCCGGCATCAGGCGTGTGCGCACCCTGCTCGATGCGCCTAACAACTGGCAGCGCCTCGTCGCCTTGCGCGCCCTGCGCGCGGCCAGTGGCAATGATGTCCTGGATCTGCTCAACACCTTGACGGCGGATGATTCCCCCGCCGTCCGCCGCGAGATCGCCGTCTCATTGCGCGACACGCCTTTGGCCCAAAGCCAGGCCATTCTCATCGAACTCGCGAAGCGCTACAACGGCAAAGATCGTTCCTATCTCGAAGCCTGGGGCATCGGCTGCAGCGGCAAGGAAGAGGCTCTGTGGCCCGCCGTGAAAAAGGCGTTCAATGCCCATGACGCCGCCGATTGGTCGGATGCCTTCGCTTCAATCACCTGGCGCCTCCACCCCGTCGCCGCCGTGCCTGAAGTCGCTCAACGCGCCGCGAATGCGAAGCTCACGCCCGCCCAGCGCAAACTCGCCCTCGACACTCTCGCCTTCACCCGTGACTCGAGCGCCGCCAAGGCCATGCTCACCGTCGCTGCTGACAAGGAGAGCCCCATCCACGGCGATGCCATGTGGTGGCTGATCAAGCGCAGCACCGAAGATTGGTCCGCCTACGGCATCGCCGCCGACCTCAAGGCTCTGGGCATCTTCGATCCCGACGCCGCCAAGCTCGTCACCATCGAAACTCCGCCCGTACCTCCGGGAGACAAAATCAAGCAATTGGCGGAATCGCTCAAGCTGAAAGGCAACGCCCACAACGGTTCATCCCTCGTCGTACGCTGCTACATGTGCCACCAACTCAACAACCAGGGCGTTGAGTTTGGTCCAAGCCTGCAAGGCTGGGGTCTCAGTCAGCCGAGCGAAGTTATCGCCCAGTCGATTATTGATCCGAGCAAAGACATCGCCCACGGCTTCGAGGGTCAGACCATCGCCACCAAGGACGGCGTCAAGATCGACGGCATGGTTCTCGCCGAAGGGGACATCCTCATCGTCCGCAGCCTCGGCGGTCAAACCCAGTTCGTGCCCCGTGCCCGCATCGCCAGCCGCACTAAGATGAGTCGTTCACTCATGCTCAGCGCCGCCCAACTCGGCCTCACCCCCCAAGACGTCGCCGACCTCGTCGCCTACCTGCGCCAAGCGGAGTAGCACTGTACCTTGGTTCTCCAGAACCGAGGTCGTCCGGCTTCGCGTTCGCCATTCCCGTTCCCCATGCGCCTGCCTCCGCTCCTCCTCCTCGCCCTCACCGCCGCCAGCGTTTCCCTTGCCGCTGACAAAAAAGAACAACCCCTGACTCCCGGTGGCAAATACCGCGCTCATGACATGGGCCGGCCGCGCCCGCCGGTGATCACGCCGCCTTCCTTCAGCACTCCGGACAAACCCGGGCAGCCGCCTTCAGACGCCATTGTCCTCTTTGACGGCAAGGATCTCTCCCGCTGGACACGCGAACCCCGCAAAGACTCGCCTCCTGGTGATGACCTGCCGCAGTGGAAGATCGAAAACGGCTATGCCGAAATCGTGCCCAAGTCCGGTGCCATCCGCACCCGCGAGACCTTCAAGGGTGACTACCAACTCCACCTCGAATGGGCCACACCGGCCGAGGTGGTCGGCAACGGTCAGGGGCGCGGCAACAGCGGTGTCTTCGTCGGCGGCTTCCCGGAAATCCAGGTGCTCGATTCCTACCAAAACGACACCTATCCCGATGGCCAGGCCGCTGGCCTCTACAGCTCCTACCCGCCCATGGTCAATGCCAGCCGCAAACCCGGCGAATGGCAGACCTATGACATCTTCTTTGAGCGCGCCAAGCTCGACGCCGACAAGAAACCCCTCTCCAAAGCCCGCCTCACCGTCATCCACAATGGCGTCGTCGTGCAGTACCTGCGCGAGTTCGATGGCATCGCTCAAGAGGGTGATCTGCAGCTTCAGGATCACCTCAACCCCGTGCGCTACCGCAACATTTGGTTACGCCCGCTCATCGTCGATTCGGATGCCAAGGGCACACCACCGCCCCCCAAGCCTCCAGCTCCCAAACCAGAAGTGGCGAAGCCCGCCGGCAAGGATGTCATCACCATCAAGACCCTCGCGGCTCAGATGAAGTATGACCTGACCGACTTCATCGTCCGGCCCGGTCAAAAAGTGAATCTCGCTTTCGAAAACGGCGACGACCTGCCCCACAATCTCGTTTTCTGCCAACCCGGCACCGACACCGCCACCATGGCGCTGAAGCAAATGGACAATCCCGAAGCCGCCCTGAAACGCAATTGGTTGCCTGACGACAAGCGCATCTTCGCGCACTCCAAGATGTTGAATCCGCACGAGCGCGAAACACTAACCTTCACCGCTCCGGAAAAGCCCGCCGACTACCCTTACGTCTGCACCTTCCCCGGCCACGCCCTCACCATGCGCGGCATCATGAAAGTTCTGCCGCTGGGCGAAGGCCTCAAAGACTTGAAGTTCCAACTCTACCTCGGCAAGTGGGACAAACTGCCCGACTTCTCCAAGCTCAAACCCCATCGCGAAGGCACGATTCCAGACAACCTCATTCAGATCAAACTCGATGATTACAAGAACGAGTTCGGCGTCGTCTTCACCGGCAAGCTGAATGCTCCACGCAAGGGCAGTTACCGCTTTTACCTCGCTGGCGATGACGGCGTGCGGCTTCTCATCGACGGCAAAGCCATTCTTGAAAACGACGGCATTCATCCCGCCGAGGTCAAGGAAGCCTCGACGCAGCTCACCGAAGGTCCTCACAACTTCCGCCTCGAATACTTCCAGAGCAGCGGCGAGATCGCCGTCTTCGCCGCCTGGAAAGGCTCCAACTTCGACATCACTCCGCTCTCCACCTGGATGCCGAAGAACTGGATGAAGGACGGCAAACCCAAAAAGAAACAGGATTTCGATCCCATTCCCCTTGTCGTCAAAAACGAAGCGGTCGTCTATCGCAACTTCATCGCCGGCGCCGGCAATCGCGGCATTGCCGTCGGTTATCCCGGCAATCTCAGCATCGCCTGGAGCGCTGAACAAATGAATCTCTCCCTCCTCTGGCGCGGCGCTTTCATCGATGCCTCCCGCCATTGGAACTCCCGCGGCGGCGGTTATCAGCCTCCCATGGGTTATGACGCCGTCAGCCCCGCCCCCGGTCAGCCCTTTGCCATCCTTTCCGCTCCCGACTCCTCCTGGCCGCCCATCGAAGAACGCTCTTCTGGTTATGCCTGGAAGGGCTATCAGCTCGATACCAAGCGCATCCCCACCTTCAACTATGAATGGAACGGCCTCAAAGTCACCGACCGCTGCTCCGCCACTGGCAACGGCCTCGGCGCCGACGGCAAGGTCATTCGCACCTTAAAACTCAGCGGCACCATCCCGCAAAACACCTACCTCCGCCTCGCCACCGGCAAGATCGAATCGAAAGGCAAAGCCTTCCTCGTTTTAGGCCCCAAACTTGACCTCAGCGGCCGCGCCTTCGAAAACAAACTCCTCATCGCCTCTCCCGGCGCCCGCATCTCCGGTGACAACCTCCTCCTCCCCGTCAACTCCCCCGAGATCACCGTCACCTACTCCTGGCCACAATAACCCAAGACGCTTCCCCTCGCCTCGCTTGCGGGGAGAGGGCAAGGGTGAGGGGCCGGCCCCTCTCCGCCTTTAAACTATCGCCTGTCCCCATGACAAAGCTCCCGCTCCTCACCTCCCTGCTCCTCGCTCTCGGTTCCCCTCTCCTCGCCGCGGACCCTCAGGAGTCCGATTCCTACAAAATCACCACCTTCACCACCCCCACCCAAACGGCGATGGAGATCGGTTCCATCGAATTACTGCCTAACAACAAGCTCGCTCTCGGCACCCGCCGCGGTGAAATCTGGATCGTCTCCAATGCCAACCAGCCTGATCCCGCCAAGGTCAGCTACAAGCTCTTCGCTTCCGGCCTGCATGAAGTACTTGGCCTCGCTCACAAGGACGGCGCCTTTTACGCCACCACCCGCTACGAAGTCACGCGCATCAAGGACGCCGATGGCGATGGACGCGCCGATATTTTCGAAACCGTCAACGATGGCTGGGGCGTCTCTGGTGACTACCACGAGTACGCCATCGGTTCCACCTTCGACAAGCACGGCGATCTCTGGGTCACTCTTTGCCTAACCGGCTCTTTCTCCAGCGAAGTTCCCTTTCGCGGCTGGGCGCTGCGCGTCAAACCCGACGGCACTCTCGTCCCCACGGCCAGCGGCATCCGCAGCCCAGGCGGCGTTGGTTTCGATGCCGACGGTGAAGCCTACTACGTCGACAACCAAGGCCCCTGGCATGGCGCCTGCACCCTCCAGCACTTGGTTCCAGGCTCCTTCCAGGGTCATCCCGCCGGCAACCAATGGTACTCCCTTGCCCCCAACATGGGCCCCCGCCCCATCGATCCTCTGCCCGAAGCCTATCTCGGCGACCGCAAACGCGGCGACCCCACTCCGCATGTCGACCCCGATCGCATGGTGAAGGAGCGTGCCCGCATCAAGCAACTGCTTCCCCCCGCCGTCTATCTGGTCCACGGCAAGATCGGCAACTCCTCCAGCTTCATCGTTTGCGATCAAAGCCATGGCAAATTTGGCCCCTTTGAAAAGCAGCTCTTCGTCGCCGATCAAAGCCACAGCAACGTCAGCCGCGTCTTCCTCGAAACCGTCAACGGCATCAAGCAAGGTGTCGTCATTCCCTTCCGCACCGGTTTCGCCAGCGGCCTCATCGGCGGCCGCATGAACGCCGAAGGCCAGCTCTTCGTCGGTGGCAGCGACCGCGGCTGGGGCGCCAAGGGCGGCAAGCCCTACTGCTTCGAAAAACTCGAATGGACCGGCAAGGTCCCCTTCGAGATTCACGAGATGCGCGCCAAGCCCGACGGCTTCGAACTCACCTTCACCGAACCTCTCGACCCCGCCTCCGCCGCCAATCCGGAAAGCTACTCCATGCGCGCCTTCATCTACGCCTACCGCGAAGAATACGGCGGCCCGGAAATCGACGACGTCCTCCCCAAGATCACTGCCGCCAAAATCAGCGATGACAATCGTTCGGTTAGGCTCACTCTCTCCCCCCTGACCAAAGGCCACATCCACGAACTCCACCTCGACGGTCTCAAATCCGCCTCCGGTCTCCCCCTCCTCCACCCCGTCGCCTACTACACGCTGAACGAGATCCCGAAGTAGCGCCTACTCCGCCTTCACCCGCAGCAACGGCGGCGTGTTCCGCGAATTCTCCTTCGACGCAAACGCGTGCGCCAGTCCATTGCGCGCCGTTTCATCCGTGTCGCGGCAAATGATGAATGTGGCCAGCCCATTCGTGTCCTCGTTGAGAAAGCTCACCAGATCCGGCCCGCTCAGCGTATAAGCTCCGCGATTCGATCCCTGTGGCACAATAAACTTGCCGATCAGCCGAGTCTGCGCCGCCACCGGACGGCTGTGATGCTCCGGTGCCATGCTATGCGCCGGCGCCTGATCCCACGTCAACTCCGTCTCACTCCACGCATCCTGCGTTTCATCGGTGAGAACATAGACCGAAAAGGTGGCGTCAGGGACTAATGAGGCAAACCCCAGGTCGCTCGGCTCCGCATGCAGCACGAATTCAGCACCAGCTATCTCCTTCCCAGCGAAGCGCGCCAAATCAAAAGTCACGTAGGCCTTGCGCTCCAGTTTGTCATCCAGCGACGTGTGCTTTACGCGCAGGAACGATTCGCGACCGGTGACCTTCGTTTTCAGGTTCGATTGAATCCACGAATCCTTGCCGCGCCCAAATGCAGTCGTCAGCATCTGCCAACCATCACCCAAATCCTGAATCGGACCGGGCAGCCAGCGATCCGGTTCGGGCTGATCTTCGGCATCGGGATTCAGTGCCTTCTGTGTCCAACCGCCGTAGTCCACGCGCTCGCCAGCATGCAAGGATTTGATCTTCGGTTCACCGTTGCGCTCCACCTCGACCAGACCCTCGATCACATGCACGAGGCACTTGCCGTCTTCACTGGCGCTGACCCCAAAACGCGTGCCGTAGTCCACTACCTTTGTTTCCGGCGTGTGAACGGTGAATCCCTTGGCGGAAGGCGGCACATCCGCCACGATGGTTCCCTTCTTGATGCGGCACTCCATGGCCGATAGCACTTCCAGGCTCACCGGCGCTTCCAAAACTACTTCCGCCCCGCTGGTGAATTTCAGCGTGGCGATCCCTTCCACCAATTCGAGCATCCCCGGTTGCAGGCCGCCGCCTTCCAGCGTCGGCAGCGCGCTGTTCCCCCATTTGCACAAATGCGCCTTCGCCAAAATCGCCACCG
>JAXMIV010000375.1:0-4833 GCA_034377045.1 Prosthecobacter sp.
CTCCCCGCATCGAGATCGTCAAGATCAACCCTGAGAAGATCGGTGAGCTCATCGGTCCTGGCGGCAAAAACATCAAAGCCATCCAGGCCGAATCCGGCGCTGAAATCAGCATCGAAGACGACGGAACCGTCTACATCTACGCCACCCGCCGTGAAGGCCTGGAGCGCGCTCTTGAGATGGTCAGCGGCGTCTCCGCCGAAGTCGAAATCGGCAAGATCTACACCGGCAAGGTCGTCAGCACGACGAACTTCGGCGCCTTCATGCGCCTGTTCGCCAACAAGGACGGCCTCATCCACATCAGCGAACTCGCCGACTTCCGTGTCAACCGCACCGAAGATGTCGTCAAGGTCGGCGACATGGTCACCGCCAAGTGCGTCGGCATCGACGACAAAGGCCGCGTGAAAATGAGCCGCAAAGCCGCCATGAAAGAAAAAGACGAAGCCGCCCAGGCACCCGCCGAGCTCGTCGAAGCGTAATTAATCACGCAACCATAAAACTCCCAAGGGGGCGCGGATCGGCAACGGTCCGCGTCCTTTTTTTGTGGGGTGGGGCTCGTCCCAGGCCGGATTTTCGGTTCCGCAGGTAGCCCTTGAGTATTATCGCAGGCAGATGCATTATTGCTACATGATCCTGGAAACCATTCCTGCCATCAGCGCGCTGACGGTGGACCAAAAGCTTCGGCTCGTTGGGGAACTCTGGAATGAGGTTTCACGGCAACCCGACATGACTCCCGCCATTGCCGCGCTGCTTGATGAGAGAATGGCCGACTATGATGCGCGCCCTGAATCGGTGCGTACGACCGAGCAAGTGACTGCGGGCATCATGGCACTCAAGCAACGCGTTGCTAAGCCAGCGCATGACTGAGCTTGTGTGGACTTTGGGTGCTGAGGCGGACGTTCAAAGTCTTTATGAACGGCTCGAAGACTGGGAAGAGGGCTCAGGTGACCACTTTTACGCGGAAGTCCTTTCCGCCGTTGCGATCTTGCAGGCGTGGCCAAAAATTGGTCCCATCGTGCATGGCGGCAAGGTGAGACGAGTCTTGGTCTTTAATCGTAACTACGGCGTTTTTTATGTGGTGGAAGACCGGGGAATCATCCTTCATGCCTTGCTTGACTTGAGGCAAGATCCTGACGAGATCCGTCGCAGATTACGACGGGTGTGATCGCACATTTCTACGAATCAGGCCTCATGAATCATTAGCAACAAGCGGCAGACGGACTCGAGCCCCCACGATGCTTCGCCTCACCGGTTACGCTTGCGGTAGAAAGTGCGGATGGTGGATTCGCAGCAAATCCACAAACGCCTCGAACGCCGTTTCACTCACACCGCTGTAGGGCGGCTGCAGGCGCAGAGGGAAGTCGGGATCGTGAATGCGGCAGAACATTTTGTCATAGGCCCCATCCATGTGCGCATCTTGCCCAACCAATGCTTTCAGATCCGCGACCAAAGCGGTGCACTCCTGTTGGATGGATCGCAGGAGGTCTTCGTTCTGGCGTTGGCCGGCGGAGAAATAACGCTGCCCTAACGCAAAGTTCGTACTGGCAATCGAGATCAAGAATCCGCATTCGCCCATCAGCGCCGCATCGGCAAATCCGCCTTCGGTGATGAAGTGTTGAAGGTCCGGCGCTTCGGTAATGAGACCGCGCAGCCGCTCCACGTCAGAGGTGCTGTTCTTGGTGGCCACGAGGTTCGGATGCTCGAGTGCAAGACGGCCATACTCCGCCGGCGTGATCAGCCGTTGCGAGCGCAGCAGATTGTAGTGGAGGAATTCGAAGTCGGGGAAGCGGCCGCAGGTTTCGCGGAAGAAGGCGGCCATCTCGAACTCGCTGAGGGCGCCCCAACTGGGCAGGCTGATTTGGAAGCGGCGGGCGCCCAGGGCGGCGGCGCGTTCGATGCGCTCGATGACGGTGGGCAGGGATAGGCTGATGAGGCCGACCATCGCTTGAACTTCGGGATTGCGGCTCGTTTCGTCGAGGAACACCCGCGTGATCTCATCGAACTGCGTTTCCGTCACCGCGTATCCCTCGCCTGCCGTGCCGAAGATGTACAAGTCGTGAATGCCCGAGGCGATCTGATGGCGCACCTGGCGGCGGAAAATCTCCTCCGCAAATTGCCAGTCCTCACGCCACGGCACGCAGCATGTGGCGAGGATGCAGGAGCGGTAGCGTTTGGTCATTTGCGTTTCAAACCGCCTTCTCAATCGCCGCGACCAGCCCGGGAATCGTGTGCTCCTTCGCTTCGATATCCACCTTCAGGCCGCGCTTGCGAATGGTGTCAGAGGTCACGGGGCCGATGCTGGCGAGCTTGATGCCCTCCGGTAGCTTCAGGTTCAGGTCCAGGAAACACTCCACGGTGCTGGCGCTGGTGAAGGTGATGATGTCGGCGCCTTCACTGACGAAGCGGGCGATCGCCTCCAAATTCTCGTCCTTCTCCGGCACCGTGCGGTAGCCGATTGCTTCATCGACAATGGCGCCCATGCCGGTCAGTTCGTTGGAGACCAGTTCACGCGACTCCTCGGCTTTGACCCAGAGAATGGTCAGGTTCTCGATGTTCTGATGGTCCTTGAAGGCCTTCACCAGACCTTCGGCCACGAAGTTCTTCTCCGGCATCAAATCCACGGCCAGGTGAAATTCCTTCACCTTATCCGCCGTGCCGGGCCCGATGCAGGCGATCTTCGCGCCGCCGATGGCGCGGGCGTCGTTGTAGAGCTTGTAGAACATCTTGAAGAAAGCCTCCACGCCATTCGGGCTGGTGAAGATGATCCAGTCATAGGTGTGGCAGTCCTGCACCATCTCGCCGAACAGCAGCGGATTCTGCGGTTCTTCGATGCGGATCGTGGGCAGTTCGATGACATCGGCGCCGAGATCGCGCAGTTGCTTGCTGAGGACCCCGGCCTGCTTGCGTGTCCGGGTCACCACGATGCGTTTGCCGAAGAGGGGGCGACTTTCGAACCAATTGATATGGGCCCGCTCATTCACCACCGTGCCCACCACCGCCACCGCCGGCGCCTTGAAGCCCGTTTCCTTCACCTTCGCCGCGATATCTGCCAGCGTTCCGATCAGCGTCTTTTGTTGCCCACGAGTCGCCCATCGCACCAGGGCCACCGGAGTCGTGGGGTCCGCGCCATGCTTCAAGAACTCACTGGTGATCTCATCGATACGCTCCACACCCATGAGGAAGACCTTGGTGCCGTCCGCCTGCGCCAGTTTCGCGTAGTTCAGGCTGGTTTCCGGCTTGGTCGGGTCCTCATGGCCGGTAAAAATGGTCAACTGGCTCGCATGATCGCGATGCGTCACCGGGATGCCCGCGTAGGCCGGGCCGGCGATGGCGCTGGTAATGCCGGGCACGATTTCAAACTTCACGCCCGCCGCCGCCAGTTCCGCCGCTTCTTCCGCCCCGCGCCCAAAAAGCACCGGGTCGCCGCCCTTGAGGCGGGTGACGACCTTGCCCTCGCGTGTCAGCTTGACGATGAGGGTATTGATCTCCTCCTGGGAAAGCGTGTGGTCCTTCGCCTTTTTCCCCACATAGATTCGCTCCGCCTCCGGCTTGGCATAGTGCAGGAACTCGGCGTTCGATAGGTAATCGTAGACCAGCACGTCCGCCGCCTCGATGCACTCCTTGCCTTTGATCGTGAGCAAGCCCGGATCACCGGGGCCGGCGCCGACGAGGTAACAGATGCCTTGGGAAGTGGAAGGGGAAGTCTTTGGCATTGGAAGGGTAAGGGAATCCGGGCAGGGAAGGTGGCGCGGGCGCGGAGCGGCGCAATGGGCTAAGCGCTGTTTGCGATGGTTTGGCGATTCCCATGGCGCACCCATTTGATCCCCATTTTGTCAGGAGAGTAGATGCTTCCCCGACCTAACCCGATTCATTCATGGTTTGTCATAGAGACCACCCAACCCCGTGACGGTGCGGAGTTGGGTGGCTTAGTTTTGGGGCTAGGGAAGCGCAGGTTGGGACGATAGGTCCCAAGTGCGAACTCGCCTGCTGCGGATTAGAGCGTGGGGTGGCTTGGCCTCAAGGGGTGCCGTAGCTGATGATCTTTTCCACCAGGGCGGAGGAACCGTTGTAGGTGCCACCGATGATGCGGGCGCGGGCGCAGATGTGCCCGGATGGGGGCAATGGGTAAGTGAACTGCCATTTGTCTCCAACACGGGTGCCTGATCCCAACATATCCCAGGTTACGCCGCCATCGGTGGAGAGCTCAAAGGTGACGCTGAGAGTGTCGCTTGCGGTTGGACTGCGGTTCCATTCGATGACGCCCGTGGAAGGGGAGGCGGTGAGCGTTTCAGCTGAGGCGACACCCGTCCAGAGGAGCGCAAAACCGCTTTTCGACACGCCTCCAACTGTCGAGAACCCACCACCGATGAGAACGGCACCGCTTGCGCGGCTCGAAACGCTCCTAACCATCGAGTTCGGGTTCGTGGAGATAAAGCAGTTTGCCAGGCCATTATACGAAGTCACTGAGGCGAGATAGTTTGCAGCATAGCCGCCGACAGAGGTGAAGTTGCCGGCAACAATGATCGAACCGGCGGTCTGCTGCTTGGCGAAGGGGGCAAAGCTCACCACGTCGCCGTTGATGTTGGGTTGGAAAGCGGCATCAGCCGTTCCATCGGTGTTTAGCCGCCACAATCGGCTCGGTGTGTAGAGGGAGCGATTTCCGCCAAGGAGGATTTTACCGTCCGATTGTACCGCCACGCAAAACACTTGGTTCATCCCGCTAGTACCGTACCAAGGCACGGTGGTATCAAAGGTGCCGTCGGGATTCAGGTAGCAATAGCCAGTCTGGCCCGGGTCAATGATGGAACCACCTGCGATTAGATGGCCATTGGGAAG
>JAXMIV010000376.1:0-10280 GCA_034377045.1 Prosthecobacter sp.
GCGGAATCGAGCGAGGGTTCGCCTTCACCATAGACGACAATGGGCGTCTCGGGATCGAGGCCCATTTCACGTACCTTGTCGAGGCAGGCGGTTTCATAGATGCAGGCGTTTTTGGCGCCTGGGAGATGCTGCTGGGCGAAATGCTCCTCCGGCAAAACGTGCAGAAGCACGGGTGATTGGGCGGAGCGCAGGAAATCCTGCAACTCCGTGGTGCGAATGATAGGATTCATGACTCGGGGAAAGCGTTGCGGATGACCACTTGGTCAAAACTGAGTTGCCCCGGCTTCGGCCACGGAGCCTGGATGCCTTTGCCCACGGCAATCATGAAAGAGATCAGATGATCGTCAGGCAGCTTGATGATCTTGGCGACTGCGTCAAAGTCGAATCCATCCATGGGGCAGGTATCATAGCCCATGTCCTTGGCCGCCAGCATGAGGGTTTGGCCGGCCAGTCCGCAGGAGCGCATGCATTCGTCCCGCTGCACCTGGTCTTTGCCCTCGTAGTATTGCTGGATGGCAGGCAGCAAAAACTCGCGAACCGCGGGCGGGGCATTGCGCCAGTAATGGGGAGCATCCTTCCAGGCGCTGACTTTGGCGCACATGATGATGAGCAGGGAGGCATCAGTGACCTGCCCCTGTTCCCAGGCGGCGCTGCGGATCTGCTTGCGCTCTTCCGGATCGGTAACGAGAACAAAGCGCCAGTGTTGAATGTTGAAAGCGGTGGGTGCCTGCATCGCGGCCTCCATAAGCTGGCGGACATCCGCCTCCGGCATGCGATGGTCGGGATCAAAGCGCTTGACGGCGCGGCGGGCGTGGATGGCTTCGAGCGTGTTCATGAGAAAGAAAAAGTGGGGGTAGCGCGTGACGCCACGAAATACAACGTGCCGCCCGCCGGATGCGGCTGTCTTACTTCGCCGCCCAAAGTGCATTCTTGAAGTCCGCGCGGCCCGCCAGTGCAACCAGAGCGAGAACCCCCATGACCGCCGGCAAGGGATAACCGCCTTTGGCGAGGAAAACGTGGAATAACACAATGTTTACCACGATGGGACCCAGCAGCGCGAGCGCCAGATTGACATAGCGTCCGGAGAGCAGCAACAGACCGCCAGTGAGTTCCAGGACTTTGACGAAAGTGAGGTAGCCCGACATGTAGATGGCGCCCATGAAACCCGCGGCCAAGGAACCCTCGGGCGGCGGCGGCACCGGAATGAAGTGCAACCAGAAATTGAGGCTAAAGATAACAAAGAGAAGTCCAAGCAAAAGCCGGGCGATGGTGGATGCGATTTTCATGAGCTGAGTTGATCGAGGATTGATTTGACGGCCAACCCATCGTCACGCGAGCGCTGAGCTTCCAATGCACGTTCGTTGGCCTGAGTATGCGGCCGGCGCATGGCCCGCCACCGTTATCGGGAAAAGCAATTCACTGATCTTCGGTGGCGTCTTGCGCACGCTCTGCGACCTTTTGGCGGATCAGATCTCTGGCTTTCTGAAGGCGCGAAGGCCAGGTGAAGGTGGGGGCTTTGGCGGGATCGTAACCGGCCATGTGGCCGGCCAGGCGGGTGGCGGGTTTTTGGTATTTGATGACAGTGTCGCCAAAGACTTCGCGGCAGATCGCGGCGAGGCCGGGATCATAAGTGAGCAATTCGGCGCGGGTGTTGACGTGGTTGTGATCGTGATCGTTTTCGCGGTTGTCATCGAACCAGGACTGGACGCCTTCAGCGAAGTATTCGTGATGATTGACGGAGGGGTATTTGCCGCGCCACAGACCTTGGGCCATGGCGTTCTCGTAAGTTTCCTTCAGGCGGCGATCGAAAGTTGGATCGACGTTGGCCATGCCGCGCAGGTGAATGTTGTGGGCGAATTCGTGAATCAAGATGCATTCCTGGGAATAGGGGTCGCCGGGATAGCCGAGCAAGTTTTCCTCGGCGGAGGTGCAGTAGGGGTCGGTCTGGCTGCCGCCAGTGCCGCGGGCGCGGGCATCCCAGTAGTCTTTGTCGGAAAGGGCTTCGTATCCGGGGGGGCGCGTGAGATGGGCGAACTCGGGAAGGTCGGTGGTGAATTCGTTGTGGGCGATGATGCACATGCGCGCGCCGCTCCTGATCATGGCGTTGCGAACGTCCAGGCGGTGGTCGAGCATTTGGTTGGCTAGAAAGGCGGCCTCCTTGAGGGCGTGGGGATCGACCTTGGCTGAGCCGACGATCGGAAAGCCGTGGGCGCTGATGTACTGGGTGTAGAAGGAGGGAATGGCCAGCGCGGCAGGTGGGCGCACGACCTGGCCATCATCTGGCAAAGGCAGGAAATTGACGGCCTCTGGGTATCGGCAGGCCTGCACGGCCAAGGCCGAGGTGACTTTGATTTCGTGATGGTCCCGCTGCCCGACCAGCAGAAACTCATGACCTAAGGTGGTGGTGATGACCTTATCCTTGCCGATTGGGAGGGTGCCTTGCTCAATTCTTTCGCCGCCGGGCTTGAGCCAGAAGATCGCGACAGCCTGGTCGCTGCCGTTGATGATTTGCAACCGGGGCCGGGGAGGTTCGGCCAAGGAAGCTGCCACGATCAGGAGCAAGAGGGAGCCGAGGCCGAAAGTTTTCTTCATGTTGGTGAGGATAACGTTTCAGGCCTCGGCTGATCTTAGGTTGGACTTAATTACCGAGATCGAAGAGCAGGGCCTCCGTGTCCTCGGAGGCTTGCACGGTGAGGGTGCCGGCGTCTTCGGTGCTGGCGGCATCGCCAGGTTTCAGGGGGGCGCCGTTCAGGGTGACGGAGCCTTTGATGAGTTGGAACCAGACACCGCGCTGCGCGGCGACTTCGTGGGTCGTGGTGGCGCCGGCGCCGAGGCGGACGCGGTAGACGTCAGCATCCTGATGGATGGTGGCGGAGCCTTCGCGGCCATCGGGGGAGATGACGAGCACCTTGGGATCCTTTTCCCGGGCGGGATCGGGATGCCATTCGGTGTAACTCGGTGTTAGGCCACGCTGGTTCGGCTGAATCCAGATCTGCAGGAGGTGGCTGATCTCCTTGTCAGAGGGATTGAACTCGCTGTGGGTCACGCCGCGGCCAGCGCTCATCATCTGGATCTGGCCGGGCTTGAGGACGCGGCCGTTGCCCATGCTGTCTTTGTGGGCGAGGGCGCCCTCAACCATGACGCTGAAGATTTCCATGTCGCGATGCGGGTGGGTGGGGAAACCGCCGCCGGGGGCGATGCGGTCCTGATTGATCACGCGCAGGCTGCGGAAACCCATGTGAGCCGGGTCATAGTAGTCGGCGAAACTGAAGGTGTGGTAGCTGTCCAGCCAGCCGTGGTTGGCATGGCCGCGCTCGTTGGATTTGCGAAGAGTGAGTTTCATAGATGGCGAATCATGGCGGCATTTGGGGGCGGGCTCCAATGCACGGTTGTTTGCCTCAGGCTGCGGCTGCGGTATGCTGGCGGCGAACATGGAACTTCGCCAACTTCGCTCTTTCATCGCTGCCGCCGAGGAAGGCAACATCAGCCGCGCGGCGCAACGGTTGAATTTGACGCAGCCGGCGCTGAGCCGCCAAATCAAGGGTTTGGAGGAAGAGACCGGCGTGGCGCTGCTGGAGCGGAGCGCGCATTCGTTCAAACTCACGCCGGCCGGGGAGATGCTGCTGCGGGAGGGCAAAGGGCTGCTGGAGCGGGCGGATGCTCTGCTGGAGCGACTGCATGGCAAGGCGAAGACGCGGACGTTGCGCGTCGGGTACTCGCCGACCTTGACGGCGGGAATCCTGGCGCCGGCGATGGAGGTCTTCGCTCAGAAGCACCCGCGCGTCCGGGTTGAGCTCTCGGACGCGACAAGTTCTGAGATGTTGGAGCGGCTGCAGAAGGGTGAACTGGACGTCATCGTGACGGTGAAACCGGAGCAGGAGATTCCGAATGTGTTTTGGGAAACGGTGCAGCAGGAAAAGTGGTGTGTGGCGCTGCCGCGGCAGCATCCGCTGGCGGCGAAAGCCACGCTGAATCCCAAGGATTTGCATGAGCAAAAGCTGGTGGTGTACAGCCAGCGCGAGTACCCGGACTACTGGGCTTTCATCATCAAGTGGTTCAAAGCCCAGGGGATCAATGCGCGGATCGCCAGCGAGTGTGACGGCGTGCACAGCCTGATCTCGGCGGTGGAGGCGGGAATCGGAATCGCCCTGGTGGCGGAACGGATTGCCTGCCTGTTGCCAGAGCGGGTGATCTTGAAACCGTTGAAACCGCAGCCCGCGCCGGTATGCCTCGCGGCGGGAGCGCAGGAGAAACAGCGGCATGAACCGGTGCTGGCTGTCTTTATCGAAGAACTCAAGCAGGCCGGGAAGAAGTAGAAGAATCCACGCCGGGCGTGCGTTCATTGCAGCATGTTTCCGCGCTTCCTCTTTTGTTGTTCGATCTTGCTGGGAGTCACCTTCGCCCAAGAGGCGGCGGTGAAGATCGAAAAGGAGGTGGCGTATCTGCCCGAAGGGCGGAAGGAAAAGGCGGATCTGTATTTGCCGAAGGAGGATGGGAAGAAGCATCCCGGGGTGCTGATCATTCACGGCGGCGGTTGGACAGGAGGGAAGAAGGATGCGGCGCGCGAGATCAACATCGGGACGACGCTGGCGGGACATGGGTACGTCTGCCTGAGCATCGATTATCAATTGGATGACAAAAGCAGCCCCACCATCTGCTGGCCGCAGAATCTGCATGACTGCAAGACGGCGGTGCGGTGGCTGCGGGCGAATGCGGAGCGGCTGCACCTGGACGTGGAGCACATCGGCGTGATCGGTGGCTCCGCCGGCGGACATCTGTCTGCCATGGTGGGCGTGACGGGGCCGGAAAGCGGGCTTGATCCGGCGGGACCTTACGGGGAACAGTCATGCCGCGTGCAGTGCGTGGTGGATTTGTATGGGCCGGCGGATTTGGAGAACTGGAAAGACATTGCGGCTCTGCGCCAGGGCCGAGCCGCAGCGCCAGAGCTTTACAAGCAGTTTTCGGTGATCACGCATCTCGACAAGAGTGATCCGCCGTTCCTGATTCTGCACGGTACGGCGGACAAGACCGTGGAGGTGGCGCAGTCGGAGAGCTTGGCAAAGGCACTGACGAAGCTGGGGATTGAGAATCATCTGGAGATCGTCGAAGGAGCGCCGCATAGTTTTCATTTGCAGCCGAAGCAGAAGGATTTGCGGCCGTTGACGCTGGCGTTCTTTGACAAGCATTTGCGGCCTAACGTGAAGTAGGCCAAACGCTAGGGAGGAACCATCTTCGATTGTTTATCGCGCCAGAGTTTGGCGCGGAGGCCCGGGAAGAGGTTGAGGGCGTTTTCGCGGAGGATTTGGCGGCCGATGTGTTCGGCGTCTTCGGGGCGCAGGTCGCCGCGATCGACTCGTTCGGCGAGGACTTCTGCCAGCACGCGGCGGGTGATTTCGGTGGCGCCGTAGATGCCTTCGGCCTGGTTGCAATCGGCGCCCCAGAGGATGCGGTTGGAGGGGATGAGATCGAGCCATTCGTGAAAGGCGCGGCGCGCCATCGTCTGGCTCAGGGTCGGCAACCAAACGCAATCGAGATAGACGTTGGGCAGGCGCGCGGCGATGGCGCCGGATTCGCTGATCCAGGGGAAACCGCCGTGGAAGAGGGAGAACTTGGTCTTGGGATTGGCCGCGATCAAATCCACGAGCAGCATGGGATTCGAACCCTGGATGCGGGCATGGCCGGTGTGAATCTGGAAGGGCAGGGCATGTTTCGCGCTCAACTCACAGAGGTGCCACATCATGAAGTCCTCGAAGGCCTTGATTTGCTCTGGCTTGAGTTCCGCTCGTGGGTGACCAAAGGCCTCCGCGGCGCGTTCCTTGGGCACCTGGTCGAATGACAGCGTCCTTTGGTAGGCCAGGGTGTGTTTCAGGCCGACGATGCCGGCTTCTTTGGCGAGGACGAAGACGCGATCGACGAAGGCGAGGTAGTCATCGAAGGTGGTGATGGTGATGCCCTGGGCCTTGGCGAAGTCATAAGGATTTTCGCGGCGGCTGCCTTTGATGGTGGTGAACTCAGAAGGGTGGAAGCCCTTGAACAGGGGATTCAAACGCAGGACGTTCGCGGCGAAACCGTAGTGCGTTTTGAAGTCGAAGGGTTCCCAGTAGGGATCGTTGAGGACGACTTCAATGTTGGCCTTCTCGGTGATGACTTCGTAGAGCCAGCGCTGATCGCGGTAATTGGCGGTGATGCGGTCGTTGAGCGCCGCGGCCTGAGCATCGGTCATGGCTTCGAAATCGATGCCGTAGAGATCCTTGATGGCGGGCAGGGTGTAACGATAGACACTCATGGCGCGCACATTGGCGAAGGCGGGCTTGGCGCGCTGCCACCAGTCGGGAAAGGCTTCCCGCGGTTGCCAGGCGGGCACCACATTGAACCAACTCAGGTAGCTGTTCTGCCAGATGGAGGCGAGGTTCATGACCTTGGTGCCGTCGGCGGCTTCGCGCAGGCCGGGCAACTCATCGAAACGCCAGATGTGATCGTGGGTGTCGATGGCGGGTACCGCGTTCAAGGAGGCCTTGATCCGTGCGTAGGACGGCGACGGGGCTTCAGCGGCAGCCAAGGAGAGGCAGGTGATGCTGATGCAGGCGATGAAGAGGAGCTGTGGCAGCAACATCATCTTTTGGAGAAGGGTGGGTTTTGGAGATGAATTATTTTGATCCCCAGTTTCGGCGGTGGCGGGTGTAATCGATTGAGAATCAGGGGATTGAATTGGGGATTTGATGTCCCCAAGAGTGTCCCCAAAAAATCCCCAGGGGGACGGTGTGACCCATTTTCTGAGGGGCGGAAGTGGCACGCTGGGATCGTGAGGCGGGGGTGGAAACTCAGGCTCCTGGGTGGCAGCCCTGCGGTCCGGTGGCGGCGGAGGTTCTGGCCAGGGTTCGCCGAGCAAAGGCGGGTCGGAGTAGACGCTGTCGGGGTAGTATTCGAAGTCGTGGAGTTCGGGTTCGAGGGGGTTGGCGCTGCGGAGGGCTTCTTTGTCGGCCTGGATGAGGCTCAGAAGGTAGAGGGAGACGCGGGTGGTTTCGGGGAGGTCGGGCTCGGGCGCGGTCGGATTTTCGGCTTCCTGGATGTCGGCCTCGGGTGTTTGGGCGCCGGGTTTGGCTTGGTTGAGGTCTTTGCGCAGGAGGGCGTCCCAGCCGTTCATGCGGGCGAAGAGTTTGGCGGCCTGCCACTGGCGGAGGTTGATCTTGCGGACGCCGGCCATGATCTGCCAGAGCCAGGCCTTCATGTCTTCCCTGGTCTGCGGTATGGTGGTGAAGGCGGGGGCGTGGCGGCGGCGCAAGGCGGCGGGGTCGAGGGTGGCGCGGAGGTGGGCGACGCGGGCCTGGACCTTGGGGCTCTGACTGAGGAGGTCGGCGCGGGAGCGGCGGTTGTTGGGATGGAATCCGGCTTCGTCATAAGCCTCTCCGACCGTGGAACCGGCGGCAAGAGCAAAGGCGAAGGCTTCGTAGCGGGGATTGAGGAGGGGAGGCATGGCGGTGTGGTCGGTAGGCGGTGGGCAGTGATCGGTGGGCAGTGATCGGTGGGCAGTGATCGGTGGGCAGTGATCGGTGGGCAGTGATCGGTGGGCTGGTAGGGGCGCTGGGGCGGAAGGAGAACCTGGGGTGTTTGGTTTTTTTGCCGCAGAGGGGCAAAGGAGCAGAGGTCGCAGAGGTCGCAGAGGTCGCAGAGAAAGAGGATAGATGAGGGGTGGCCGCAAAAGGACGCAAGGAACGCAAAGATGAGGAACTGGGTGGAGACGCAGGTATGTACAAAACCAAAGGAACCGGGGGGAATAACCCATGAAAATGCAAGGGGTATTTTTGGGGCGGACGGGAGGCGGATTGACGATTGATGAACATGGAATGCCGATTGTTGAAGGAGGGAACCGGGGGAGGCGATTGACGATTGCGGAACAGGAGGTACCGATTGGAGGAGTTAGGGAACCCGAATCCATTGTAATTCATGAAAGATAAAGCCAATGACCTGGAAGATCGCTTGGTGGACTTTGCGGTCCGCATCATCGGCGTCGTGGAAGCTCTGCCGGATACGAAGGCGGAAAATCATATCGCAGGGCAGCTGGTTCGATCGGGAACTTCGCTAGCTCCAAACTATGGCGAAGCTCAAAGGGCGGAATCTCGGAATGATTTCATTCACAAAATGAAGGTCTGCCTGAAGGAGCTTCGCGAGACGCTTGTCTGGCTCAAGATCATCGTACGCAAACCGTTGTGCCCTCCCGATCGCCTGGGTCCAATCCTCCGGGAAAACGACGAACTCATTGGCATCTTCGTGAAGAGCGTCAAGACCGCCCAAAACAATACCGAGTCTTCCGCTCGGTGGAAAGCCTCCAAAGCGGATTGACGATTGCTGAACAAGGATTGATGATTTTTGAAGTAGGGGACCGGGAACGCTGGAGTGAATTGGAATTCACTTCTGCAATCGGCAATCCTTGTTCAGCAATCGTCAATCCATCTGGCGTCAGGATCACGGCGTCCCCAACACCACTCTCCCGCTGAGCTTTGGCGAGGTGGTGACCTTCAGCGGTGGCACGGGGACGGTGGGCAGGAGATGGTAACCGTAGCCTTGGGTGACGCCGCCGATCTGGACGATCTGGCCAAAGAAGGGGGCCGGGCGGTTCAGGGCGGTGGTGGCTCCGGCGATGGTGAAGCTGCCGCTGAACAAACCTTTCGCCGCATCCAGCGTGGTCATCTTCGTGGCGTTCGTGACAGGCGCGCCGATGGTGGCGGTGTTGGTTAGGCTGGTGGCGCTGGGATTGGTGATGCGCAACAGTTGGCTAAACTCTTTGCCTTCGACATCGAGGCCGCCGAGGGTGAAGGCGAGTTTGGCGTTGGTGTTCGGGCTGGCCACGGCAGCGAGTCCCAGTACGCGCTGGCCTTTGGCGGGGGCGATGTAGGGGCTGCCTTCAACAGTCACGGTTATCGGACCGAAGCCGTCCTTGTAGATCGTGTCGGTGGAGTTGGACAGCGGGCCGGGTTTGAACCAGGTTGGGGTGCCATTCACGACATTGTTTGCTACCGGAGTGCCGGGCGTGATGGTGAACTGGCCGAAATGTGAGCCGCGTTTGGCATACAGCAGATTGAAGAGCAGGATCTGGCCGCCGTTGCCAAGGAAGGTACCGCCGGTGATGGCGCTGCCGTCGGGCAATTTGCCGGCGAGGGTGAGCGTGCCATCAGGCTTGACGGTGAAGCTGGCAAAACCGTAGCCGCGCGGTGGATTGCTGGTGTTCGTGGGGTCGAGCCGCACCGTGTAGTAGGCGGCGTAGGCGGTGGCGGGCTTGGTCTTGGTGTTCCACGGATTGCGCCAGGCGGGGATGACGAGCATGTTGCCATTCGGATGCACCAGGGTCAGGCGGGCGAGTTGCTCGGCGACAAAAACTTCGACGTAGGCGGTGAGCGGCGTTTTGTCGATTGTGGTTAGGCCGGGAATGTTGCCGTGGAGGATGACATCGCCCGCGCCGGCGCTTTGCAGGAGTTTGGCGGTGAAGCTTAGTTTGGCATAGGCGCCGAGGGTGACTGAGCCGGAGAAGGCGCCGGTGGCGGTGGTGGTGAGGTCAAAGCGGCCGCCGAGGTTGTCATTGAGCGGCGAGAGTCCGGCGGGTCCGGCGAAGACGCCCACGGCCGTGGGCGGCATGAGGTTGACGATTAGCGTGGCGGTGGCGCTGTCGCTGCCCTTGGTGTTGGTGGCTTTGATGGTGAGGGGATGGCCGGCGGGCTTGCTGGCGGTGGGACGGCCGTTGATGACGCCCGTGTTCTTGTTGAAGGCCATACCCGCCGGCAGGCCGGTCACGCTGTAGGTTAGGGCAGGCGCGCCGCCTACCACCGCGACGGGGATCTGGTAGAAGTAGAACTCGCCGATGGTCGCGGCGGGCAGCACCAGCGGCTTCACGAGCTGCGGTGCGGCAGCGCTGACGCTGAGCAGCGTCGGCGCACCGCCGGTGAAGACACCGGCAGCGCCTGTCACCGCGCAGGTGTAAAGCCCGGCGTCGCTCACGGCCACGGGTTTGATCTGGAAGGTTGGCGTCGTCTGGCCGCTGTTCCACAGGTAAGTCAGGCCATTTCCCGCCGCGCTCACCGCGGGCTTGAATGTGCCGCCGACCGCGAGATTTGCCGTCTTCGGCGTCGTATCCACCACACCGATCTCGGCGATGCCGCTGGTGACGGTGGTGGCGCCGGACTTGACCGCGCAGGTGTAGGCTCCGGCGTGGCTGAGCGCGGCTTTGGTGATGGTGTAACTGCTCTTAGTGGCTCCGGCAACTTTGGTTAGGCCCGTCATCCACTGGT
>JAXMIV010000377.1:0-3369 GCA_034377045.1 Prosthecobacter sp.
ACTGAACTGCAGCAGGCCTACCGCCCGAGCCATGCAGATTACACGTATGACGCGAAGTTTGGCATCCGTGCGGTCTCTGGCGGTGGCCGTGCCAGTGCGCGTGAGACGATCGGCAGGGTGGCCGCAGGCGCCATTGCGCGCCAGATGCTGAAGCAAGGCCTGCCGGGCTACGAATGCTTGGCCTATGTGAAGAGCGTGCAGGCCATCGAGGCGGTCGTGCCCGTGGGTGCGGCGCTTAACAGTGATGCTATCGAATCCAACATCGTTCGTACGTGCGATCCGGAAGCGGCGGTGCGGATGATTGCGCTGATTGAAAAAGTGCGTGGCGAAGGCAACAGCGTCGGCGGCGTGATCGAATGCGTGGTGCGCGGTGTGCCGCCGGGCCTTGGGGAGCCGGTGTTTGACAAATTGGAAGCCGATTTGGCCAAGGCCATGATGAGCCTTCCGGCCACCAAAGGCTTTGAGATCGGCAGCGGCTTTTCCGGCACGCTGATGACGGGCCTTGAGCACAATGACGAGTTTTACATGGACGGGGCGAAGGTGCGCACGCGGACGAATCGCAGTGGTGGCGTCCAGGGCGGTATCAGCAATGGCGAGGACATCGTCTTCCGTGTGGCCTTCAAACCCACCGCCACTGTTCTACGGGAACAAAAGACCGTCAGCAATACCGGCGAGGATACGACCCTCTCGGCGCGGGGCCGTCACGACCCGTGCGTGCTGCCACGCGCCGTCCCGATGGTGGAGGCGATGGTGCACCTGGTGCTGGCCGATCACTGGCTGCGGCAAAGGGCGCTGACGGGCGCAAGCGAGTAAACTAACCTGGGAGCGCCATGAATCGATACGCCATTTTGGTATTCCTCATGGCTTCGGCGGCGCGTTTGGCGGGAGCGGAGAATGGGATCTTATTTGAAGAGAGTTTCGACGATAACCGGCTCGCGGAGAGAGGCTGGTATGACAGCACGCAAATCCGGATCGCGCAGGGGGCAAAAACGGGTACGGGCTGCATTGAGTACGAGTGGACTGGCGAAGGTACAACCGTCGGTGGCTCTTCGGCCATGCGTCATGGCTTCGAGCCGACGGCGGAAATCTACATTCGCTATTATCTCAAACTTTCCAAAGGCTGGGGCTGGAGCGGACGGAGCTATCATCCGCACCTGTCGCATTTCATGACGACGGAAAACGGCAAGTGGCACGGGCCGGCGGCAAGCCATTTGACACTCTACATTGAGCCCGTGAACGGCAAATTGCGGCTGGCCGCGCAGGACATCCAAAACAAGGATGTGCCCCACGGCCTGACGCAGGGTCCGCTCAAGGGCGGTTACAACGGCACGTTCTATGACCGTCCGGAACCTTTGTTTAATGATGACGAGTGGCACCTCGTAGAGGCGTATTTCAAGCTCAACTCGCTGGACATGAAACTCGACCAACCCAATCGCGACGGCGTTGTGCGCGGTTGGTTCGATGGCAAGCTGGTGATCGAGCAGACCGATATCGTCCTCCGATCCACCGATTTTCCAGCGATGAAGTTCAATCAGTTCCTCCTGGCGCCCTACTTTGGCCCCGGTTTGCTGCCGCACCCGCAGAAGCTGTGGATCGACGAAATTGTGGTTAGGCGGACGCGGGGGGAAGCAGATGCCGCGAAGGGCGGGCGGTAACGATCCTATTTTTATGGAATCTCGACCACCACCAAAGAGGCGCGGAAAGTCCTGGATTCTTTTGAGTGGCCTTGTGCTGCTGGCAGCCCTGTTGGCGGCGTTGGCCTGGCCTGCCTATGAGAAAGTTCGGCAATCGGCGCACGAGGCGAAACTGAGACAATTGGACGCACTGAAGCCGGCGGGTCCGCTTTCCGCAGAGCAAAAGGAGGCGGTGAAGGAGTTTGGCGAGAGGCTGGCGCGGGCTCTGACCGGCGGAGACGTCGACAAGGTGGCCACGATGGTCGATTTTGAAGCGGTCGCTGACCGGGCGTTGATACCGCTGGGCGAGGGCACGGACTCGGCGCAGACGAGGAAGGAACTGATCGACGGTTACCGCGGCAAACACGGCGGATTGTTTGCGGCGCTGTTGGGAAATCCGGTAAAGTACTTGCGGTTAGGGGAACGGGATGGCTTTCCCGCCGTGCGATTGCGCCTGATGGCCAGGGAGGGGACAGTCAACTATGTTGATGTCTTGGTCAGGGTCGATGAGAAGGGGAAGGTAAATGTGGTGGATTTTTTCACCTTCCTTTTTGGCACTTATGCGACCACCGAGTCGCGAAACGCAACCCTGGGCATTCCTGGAGATGATCCCGCCAGGTTTGAGGCCATGTCGAAAATGGCCACGGCGTTGCGGCTGGGTCGTGGAGAGGATGTGGTGTCCCAGTATCAACGCCTGCCGGCAGCGTTGAAAAATGAGCGGACTTTCTTCATGATGTATCTTCGGGCTCTAACCAGTTTGCCGACGGCCTCGGCCGAGGTGGAAAAGCACTATCGCCAGGCTTTGGCCGATGCCCCGCGGTTGTTGGGAAAGGAAAGCGCCACCGACTTGCTGCGTGTCGAACTGCATTTTTTGGATGGCGACTTTGCCGGAGCCGAAGAGAGCCTGCGACACCTGGAGGCGCTGGTTGGCCCGGATCCCTATCTGACCCAAATGCGTGCGCTTATGCTGCTGCGACAGGGGAAGGTCGACGAAGCGCAGCGCTTGGAAAAGGAAGCTTCGGCCGCGGAGCCCGATCTCCCCAATCTCATGGATTTGCGCATGATGATTTACGCGGCCAAGAAGGACTACGGCGCTTTGGTGAATGAGTTGCGAGCTTACAAGACGAAAAATCAGATGGTGATTTCCCGCCAACAATTGGCGGACCCTGAGTACGAGGCGTTTCTCAAGTCGCCCGAGTTCGCGACGTGGGAATCCGAAAATCGGTGAGAACCGGTCTAACAAAAAGGCGCTGATCGCTCAGCGCCTTCGTGTCAAATGATGGGCCGGGTGAACAATGTTATTTCTTCGCGTCTTCTTCGGCTTTCTTGGCAGACTCCTTCTTCTTCGAAGGTCTCTTGGCTTTCGGAGCCGGCGCGGGGAAATCAGCCTTGGCGTGATTGATGATCTGCGCAAACGTTCCCTCGCCAACACCGACGGCCTTGAACAAGCCCAGCGGTTCCGCATAGGGACGCGCCGCTTTGATCGCGACACTGCGAACGGGCCCAACGCCGGGTAGGGAGGCCAGAGTCTTGTCGTCGCCCTCATTCAAGATGCCCATCAACTTCGTCTTTTGCGCGGTGCTGAGGCCGGCAGCCAATTCCTTGGCCTTGGCGGAAGGCTCCTTGTCTTTCTTCTTGGCGGCCTCGTTTTTGGCAGGCGCCTTTTTCGGTGACCCAGTGTCAGCCGCAAGAACTG
>JAXMIV010000378.1:0-5265 GCA_034377045.1 Prosthecobacter sp.
GATGATGATCCAGGATCGTGGCGATCTGGGTTATGAGGAACTGTACAAGGCCACACAAGCCCTGGCTGGCGCCGGCAATGGCAGCGGCAAATTGGCGATGGTCTATTCCGGCTACACCGTCAACGTGCCGCAGCTTGATGCCGACGTCGATCGCGAGAAAGCCAAGTCTCAGGGCGTCCCGCTCGCCAGTCTCTATGATACCCTTCAGATCAATCTCGGCTCGCTCTATGTGGGTGACTTCAACCGCTTTGGCCGCACCTATCAGGTCGTTGCGCAGGCGGAAGCCAAGTTCCGCGATCAGGCCGACGACATCACGCGTTTAAAGACCCGCAATGCGGCGGGGCAGATGGTCCCGATCGGATCGCTGGTGAAAGTGAAGGAAGGCTTCGGTCCGGACCGGGTCACGCATTACAACGGCTATCTGGCCGCCGACCTCAACGGCGCGCCGCTGCCGCCACTAAGTTCAGGGCAGGGGGAAGCGGTGATTACCGATCTGGCCAACAGGACTTTGCCACCCGGTTTCGAATTCCAATGGACCGATCTGGTTTTCCAAAAAATCATCGCGGGCAACACCGCCGTGTACATTTACCCCCTTTGCATCCTGCTGGTCTTCCTGGTCCTCGCCGCGCAGTATGAAAGCCTGCGCCTGCCGTTGGCCATCATCCTGATCGTCCCGCTATGCTTGTTGTTCGCGCTCGCGGGCGTTTACCTGACTCACGGCGATAACAACATCTTCACCCAAATCGGTTTCATCGTGCTGATCGGCCTCGCGTGCAAAAACGCCATCCTGATCGTCGAATTCGCCAAGGAGAAGAGCGACCATGGCCTGTCGCCGATGGAGGCCGCGCTCGAGGCCTGCCGCCTGCGCTTACGGCCGATCTTGATGACCTCGATCGCCTTTATCGCCGGTGTCTATCCGCTGGTGGTCAGCACCGGTGCGGGTTCTGAGATGCGCCGCGCGATGGGTACCGCCGTCTTTGCCGGCATGATCGGCGTGACTTTCCTGGGGCTGTTCTTCACCCCGGTGTTTTATGTCTTGATGATGAAGCTGGGCCGCAAACCCAAACCTGCCCCCACGCCCGCACCCGCGCCCATCGAAGCGGTGACCGCCTAACTTCACTTGCTCATGCGTTTCATCCTTCCATTTCTCCTCGCCTCTTCTGCCTTGGCCCAGGTCGGTCCCAACTACGAGCGGCCTGCCTCGGATGTCCCCGCCCGCTACAAGGGCGCCGTAACCTGGCGGGAAGGCCGCCCGTCCGATCATCTCTCCAAGGGCGACTGGTGGCGCGTTTTCAAGGATGCGAAATTGAATGAATTGATGGCGCGTGCCACCGCCAACAATCAGCAGCTCAAGGCCGCGATTGCCCGCTTCGATCAGGCCCGCGCCGCCGCCCGCATGGCGCGCTCGGACTTTTTCCCGGTGCTAACCGCGCCTCTGACGGCGGAGCGCCAGCGCACCGCGCAGAACATGCCCAGTGCCTTTCCCCTCAATGGCGCCAGCTACGACGGCCCCGCCTACAATGCCCTGCTCGATTTCAGTTGGGAGATCGATCTTTGGGGCAAGATCCGCCGCCAGGTGGAAGGTTCGCGCGCGGATGCCGCCGCCGCCGCGGATGCGATGCATAATGTTTTGTTAGGCATTCAGGCGGATGTGGCCACCAACTACTTTAAGCTGTGCGAACTCGATGAAGAGATGCGCCTTGTCCGCGCCGCCGTCGGCTTTCGCCGTGAAGCCTTCAACATCGCCAAGGGCCGCGTGGCCGCCGGCGCCGGCAGTGAGTTGGAGCAGGCACAGTCGGAAACCGAAGTTGCCACCGCGGAGGCGGAGACTTCCAGCCTCCAGGCCCAGCGGGATCAATTGGAGAATGCCATCGCCATCCTCCTCGGCGTCAGCCCTTCCAACTTCCGCATCGCGCCGGACCGCGGCCTGCCTTCGCCTCCGTCCGTGCCCACCGGCATGCCCAGCGATCTGCTGGAGCGCCGCCCGGACGTCTCCCAGGCGGAGCGCAAGCTGGCCTCCGCCACGGCGGGGATCGGCGTTGCCAGGGCCTACTATTTCCCCAGCATCAGCCTGCTGGGCCGGGGCGGCTTTCAGAGCGGCGACATCGATCTCCTGCTGGAGCCTACCTCGCTGATGTGGAGCTACGGCCCCAGCGTCAACGTGCCGATCTTTGCCGGGAACAAGAACCGCTTCAATCTCGATCGTGCCCGCTCTGTCCATGACGAGGCCCTGGCCGGCTACCGCCAGGCTCTGTTGGGGGCGTTGGGGGATGTCGAAAATAGTCTCTCTGCCCTGCGTAATCTTTCGACCCAGGCCGCCGCCCAGCAGCGGGCGCGGGAGAGCGCCGAGCGTGCCTCCTCCTTGGCCAAAACGCGCTACGAAGCCGGCACCAGCCTTTATCTCGACGTGATCGACGCCAATCGAACCGTCCTCGCCACCCAGCGGGCCACGGCGCAGGTCGCGGGCCAGCGGCTCGTCGCCAGCATCGCCCTGATCAAGGCCCTTGGGGGTGGCTGGGATCAATCGCAGACAGCGACGCTTCCCGCAGTGAGTCCCGATCCCGCGGCGCGCAGTGTGCCTGAAGGCGAAAAGTCCGGGTTCTTCAGCAAAGTGAAGGGTCTCTTCAAGCGGCGGGAAAAGTAATCCCCAGGTCCCGTTTTGGAAATCCCGGGGCGTTTGGCCGCCTCGCGGAAACAAATTGGGGCCGGACGGCTCCCGAGTCCGTCCGACCCCTTTATTTGCATCAACCTCAACACTGACCTGCGTTGCCGCAGGGGTGATGACAACAACCAATCACTCTCAAGACCAGCATGGGGGATCGCTCCCGCCATCACTGTTGATACTTTTGACCCCCTGATGACAGTGTTGTTCAAAAAATCGAAATTTTTTTAACCAACTTTTTTGACCCCCCTTTGGACCGTCAAATTTTAAGAAAAGTCCCGATTTCCAGGCTAATCAACGCCCAGGAATCCGGTTCAGGGTATAATAGGCGTCCCGGTGCCAGAGCGTCGTCCCGTCCTTTGACTTGAGTTCCGGCAAAACGAACTCGTGAACATAGCCGGGCCGCAAATTGGCACAACCCACGACCACGGATCTCTGGTCCTTGGAGAGGGTAAAACCGGTGAATTGGAGCGGCTGGGTGTCTACCTCGGGACTGCCGTACTTGGCGGTGTAGGTGTAGGTGTAGCTCTTGGCCTGGGTCTCCGCCCACTTGGCGGGGTCTACGGTGATCGGCTGCGTGAAGGTGAAACGAAACCCAGTCGCCAGAGCCTCCATCTTCTCGACTTCGAGGGGGGTCTTGCCGGTCCAGATCAGGCGTTGCAGCCCAAAGGGGCGATTGCCGGAACTGTTCCAGCCGCGGTTCGTTTGCCCGGCCACCATGGAGCCGTCCTGGAGGAAATTCAGCGTCAGCACCGCGCTTTGCAGGCCGGAGACAAAGGGGAAACAGGCGCCCTGGTACTCCCCACCCACCTTTTCCAGGAAAACCCGGTTCACCCCGGACAGGACAAACTCGCCGACAAAAAGCTGCCGGTCATAGGGGCCGAATTTGCCGTCCGTGAGATCGCAGCGCATGCCCGTGGGGCTTTGGCCCATTTTCACATACGGGAACCAAACCGCCGGCGGGCAGTAGATGGGCATTTCCTTCATGACCTGGGCCACGGTGATGCCCTCCGGCACCTTGCCCGGATGCTTAACCGGCGAGTCGGGGCGCTTGGCATCCACCAGAGCTTCGGCATGGCCAAAGAAGGCGCCTTTACGGATGTGCATCAGCGGATTGGTCCCGAAGAAGTTGCCCTGCTGATCCGTCGCAAAAATATCCCCCTCCGCGTTCAGGCCGATGCCCGACGGGCTGCGAAACCCGGCGCTGAAGCCATGCGCCACCGTGCTGCCTTTGGGCGTCATGACTGACCAGCCCCGCCACAGCGTATGCTGGGCTTCGGGACCGGCGCCCTCCCACTTCTTGCCCATGGAGCAATTCAGGGTGTTGTGCATGTTGCCTTCGCGGTCAAAGACCGGTCCGTAGGCATACTCGTGGTAGGCGCCGGAAACGCCCCAGCCCTGGCCGACGGTCAGGTACTCGTCCGCCGTGCCGTCGCCATCGCTATCGCGCAGCCGCGTCACCTCGGAACGCTGGGTCACATAGAGCGCGCCTTCGTGCCAGGCCAGCCCCAGGATCTCGTGCATGCCGGTGGCAAAGAGTTTGTAGCCCAGCTTCTCCACCGTGGGCGGCTCCGCCGTCGGATGTTGAATGATCCACACTTCACCGCGGCGAATCGACACCGCCAGCTTGCCATCCGGCAGCACCGCCAGACCGCTCGCTTCCAGGTTGAGACCCTTCGGCACTTCATAGCTGACCACCCGGTAGTAATCGTCATGCGGCACCGGTGGTGGTGGAACGGGGACGGGCTCTTCGGCGCCACGGACGGCCGCGAAAAGGAAACTGAATCCCAAGGCGAAAAGGCGGACTCGCAGGCTTACCATGACACAACCTCCCGTGTGGTTTTTCCATTTATGATAACCGTGTGATCGAAATTCTTGCCGCCTTTGGCGGGGCGCAGCGTGTCTTCAACTTCCTGGCCATCCTCCCGGTACAAAAAGGTAGGCACCCCGTCCTTGTCGAGGCGGTAGCCGATGAACTCGTCTCCTCCTCCGGAGTCCACCGGCAGCGCCTTCACGTTCGTGCCCAGCGGTTTGATCGGCAGCATCTCCCGGCTCTGCCAGTTGCTCATCGCATCCAGGAACCGGCCGCGCCAGACCACCCGCCAGCGGCACAGCACCGGGTCAAAGACGGCATGCACACCCTGAGGAAACCCGACGGCGATCGCATGCGTGCCCGCGCCTTCGATGAAGCTGCGGAAGATGATCGGGCGGCCTGCCTTCTCCGGCTTCAACTCAAAGTCCTCGTTCGACAGCAGCCCCTCTGGCAGCGGCTGGCCGTCGAGCTCGCGCAGATACGTCCACAAGCTCTCGATCTCCTGGTTCGCCTTCTTCCGGCCCACAAACATCGGCGGCATCATCGTGCCCATCTGCGTCGCTTGCGGATTGAGCAGCAGCTCTTTGAAATAAGCGGGCTGCAGCCGCTCCACCGTGTGCGTGAGATTGATCACCGGCGGTCCGAGCGACTTCCGGTTCTTCAGTCCGTGGCAACTCACGCAGGCCAGCCCCGTCGCTCCGATCAATTGCCGCCCTGCCTCCGCGCGATGATGCTTCAGCAGGCCGCTGACATCGATCTCGACTGGCTTCTCCGCCTTGTCGGCTTCGGC
>JAXMIV010000379.1:0-5736 GCA_034377045.1 Prosthecobacter sp.
TCACCCATGTCGTAGCGCGCAAAAAAGCTAACGCGATCGACACGGGCGAGGCATTCCTCCGTCCAGTCGAGCACCTCTTCAAGGTCCAGGGCGCGAACTTTCTTCGGATCGCCGGCGAGTTGAACAAAAAGCGTGCGCAGGATCGGCAGGCCCAGATGTTGCGCGGAAAGCCGCCACTGAAAACGGTCGCCCGATTTCGGATGCTCTTCATGCCAGAGCACCCAGGCGGAGAAAATGCCGTAAAACAGCGTCTGAACCAACGTCGACTGGAAGAAGTGTAGGCCTTTTTCACCCTCGAACCTCACTCCAAGCGCATCACTAAGCGCTTGCTTCACCGGATCAAGCGTACCCATGGGCGCAATCTCGATCCGGGCGCGTGCTTCCCGCGCATAGCTCGCCAGGAACGCGGCGAGGTCCTGTGGCGTGGCAATCCGGGCGGTACTCAGCAGAGAGCGGCGCAGGAATTGCAAAAGCCGCTCGTGGACCGTCGCCTTCGGATCGTTGCGAACCGTGTGAACCACTTGCCAGAATTCATTCTCGCTGCCTGCGATGACAAAGCGCTCACCGGCGACCGGCTTTCCGTTCTGCCAGGAGAAGAGGGCAAACGTGCGGTAGTTCGTCACCAGAATCTGGCGGTAGTGCTCCAGGTATCCGCGCACCTGCGGCGTTTGCTCCAGCCCGGTGATGTCTTGTGCTAGGCCTTTGACTTCAATAACCCCGCGCTCCGGCTTCATTTCCAGAAGCGTCGGCGAGTCGCCATGCTTGCGCAGTTCTTTGGCCGAGAACAGACCGCCATCCGGCAATCCCGCGCCGGTATTTGAAGGATGCAGTACGGCAATGATCTTCGGCTTCAAGGTATCGCCCACCGCATTGAGCAGATTCCGTAATGCCGGATATCCCGAAGTCTCCGGAACTCCTACGCCGAGGGAGTGATGCAGATCGGCAAGGTAGGTCGCGACGGGATGAGCCATGAAATGCGGATGGTGGCAGACTTCAACCCAGAGGCAAGCCTCCGCGTCGATGCTAAGAAGATTGTGACCAACACAACTTCCATCATCACCACTTCCCATTCCTCTGCCCCCATTCCCTTGCCAATCAAGAAAGCCCTTGAGCACAGATGTTCCGCAGATTCCCACAGATGGCGCGGATCGGGATCAGAAGAAGCAAAGAGCCCAGCATCCGCTCTCTGCTTCTGTCCCCGCCCGTAGGCGCTGGAGCCATCCGGCGTGGTCCCCCCACGCTCCCAGCTTCCGTCCTCACCCCCTTTTTCCTGTCCTCCATTTTTCTGTCAAAGCAGGTTCCCCTCCAGGCTCAAAATTCCACTTGCTTTTCCAATGTCTATTCCCCCCGGTTCCTGTGGTTTTGAACAGTTTCAATCCTCCATCTTCTATTTTCTATCTGCTATCCCTATGCCCCCTCTTCTCAACCCCCGCTACGAAGCCTTCGCCTTTGCCCTCGCCGCCGGTTCCACGGTCGGAGAGGCCTATGACGAAGCCGGATTCCATCCCAACAACCGCCGCTCCCGCGCCGATCTCCTCAGCCAAAGCCCCAAGGTCCAGGCCCGCGTCGCCCACCTGCGGGCCACCCTCGATCCTGCCGCCCTGCGCCGACGCCACGCCCCCGCCTGCACCACCCTTCCCCAGACCCAGGAAGACATGAAGGCCTGGCTCTGGCAGATCATGGCCGGCGTTCGCAAGATCAACATCCGCCAGTGGCAAGCCGCCAAACTCTTCGCCCGCATGAGCGGCTGGGACGCCCTCCTGCGCAAAGACCTCAACCAGGCCAAACCCGGTGCCCAACGACCCGAGGCCGACACCCAAGAACCCGAAAATCCGGCCGAGCCCGACCTCCCCGAAACCACCCGCGTCTCCCTCTACCTCCTCAGCCTCATCCAGGCCGACAAAGAAGCCCTCCGCAGCGCCAGCCCCCTCGAACCCGAACTCCACGACTTCGACTACTATCCCGACAGCGACTACCTCGACCCCCCACTGGTCGGCGATCCCCCGCCCGACGAACCCGAGCAGCCCGGCTTTTCCCCCCGCCAGGAGCCTGGGTTTGCAACCCAGGCCTCCCCGGCGGCCGCCTACCCCGACAACCAGCCCTTCGAGCACTATTACGACAAAATCCCGAGATTCCCAGTCTCGCCCTTCCCGAACCCGGGCGCAATCTTTCCCCCCATCAAACCCGGGGGCCTGCTATCCCCCTGGGGGTATTTTGGGGACCGCTCTGGGGACATCAAATCCCCAACCCAAACCCCTGATCCTCAACCAATTACGCCCGAGACCCAAAAACCTGGGGATCAAAAAATATCATCCGACCGTACCTCGATTTTCCAAAATCGAGAGGTCCCCGCCTCCGAAAGTACCTTGGCTTTCCAAAGCCGAGATGCACCCGAGCGCAGCGAGCCGAGCGGAGCGAGACAACCGAACGGAGTGAGATAGACTGCCGCAGGCAGCCCACAGGGTTCGGTCGGGGGACCGAATCAACCAGCGCAGGTTGCCCGCAGGGCGAGGACGCGGGCGGCGCGACGAGGCAACCCTCCGACCGTACCTTGGCTCTCCAGAGCCGAGACGAATCCACCCCTGACACCTCTGTGAAGAATGGGCCATCGCCTGAACCCTTGAACCCTTGAACCCTTGAACCCTTGAACCCTTGAACCCTTGATCCTTCGCCCCACAGCCCCACCGAGAACAGCGACATGGCTGTCGCTCCTACCCCAGACACCCGCCCTCCCCGAACCGTGAATGAGATGAGATCAGAAAAATACCAGAAATGCCTTTTTGACCTGTGCTGGGCGTTGACCCCAGGGCGGGGGTGGGCGTAAGGTGCGGGGAACATTGGCCCCGTGGAAACCTGCGCATCTGGCAGGCTTCGGTCAGCGTTCGAATTGTTGAGAATGTCCGATTTTCATGATGCTATTTACCATGCGGTGGGGAAAGACCCCCGCTACCATCCGCACGCTTATGAGTTTGTGCGGGATGCCTTGCATACGGCCGTGAAGCATTTCCGCAGCGGCCAGGAGGATCAGCATGTCAGCGGCCAGGAGGTTCTGGAGGGGGTGCGGCTGCATGCCCTGGACGAGTATGGGCCGATGGCCTTCACCATTCTGTCCCAGTGGGGATTGCATCAGGGGGAGGATGTGGGCAATGTGGTGTACAACCTCATCGAATCCGGTTATTTTGGTCGCAATGAAGGCGACAGCCTGGAAGACTTCTCCGGGGGTTATGCTTTCTCCGAGGCTTTTGCCAAGCCTTTTGAACCCCGGTCTCGAGGCTCGCTGCAGAGCTGATTCCAAACGCCCTTTTCCGCCTCCGCCCACTCTTTCCCTTTCATGATATCCCCGCGATCCAAGACGTCCGTCCGCAAGCCTTCCCGTTCCAACCCTTCCGCCGGCGGTTCGCGGGATCTGGAGGCGCCGCCGCTGGATGCCCAGGTGCGGACGCTGGACAACGGCCTGGAAGTGATTGTCCGAGAGGATCATGAGCACCCGCTGGTGAGCGTGCAGATTTGGGTCAAGGCCGGCAGCCTGCACGAGGAGAAGTGGACGGGCGCCGGGCTGGCGCATTGTGTCGAACACATGCTCTTTAAAGGCACCTTCAAACGCAGTGCTGCCGAGATTTCGCAAAGCATTCAGGATTTGGGTGGCTACGTCAACGCCTACACGACTTTCAACCGCACGGTCTACTGGATCGACGGTCTCGCAGATCACACGGAGGGGTACCTGGACATTCTGGCGGACATGGTGCGGCATTCGAAGATCGATGCCGCTGAGTTGGAAAAAGAGCAGGACGTGATCCGGCGTGAAATGGCGATGGATAACGACGATCCCGGCTCCGCCGTGCAGCATCTGATCCAGGCGACCGCTTTTCGCCATCATCCATTGCGCCATCCGATCATTGGCCACCGCCAGGTCTTCGATCAAGTTTCGCGTGATGATGTGGCGGGCTTTGTCCAGAGGCACTACGCGCCTAACAATTGTTTTGTCGTTATTGCCGGCGCGGTGGATGCGCAGAAGTGTTTTGCGGCCGCGCAACGCCTGTTGGGCGAATGGGCCAGGCGGCCCTACGAGGCGGTGCTGCTGCCGAGCGAACCCCGGCAGCGGGGCAGCCGGGTGAATGCCAAGGATTTCGCGACTGAACTGACCCGTGTGGCATTGGGCTGGCAGATCCCGGGAGAAGGGCATGCGGACAAGCCGGCGCTTGATGTTCTAGCCTTTTTGTTAGGCTCCGGCCGCAGTGCGCGGCTGTATCAGGAACTGCGGGAAAAGCGCGGCATTGCCCACTGGGTGTGGGCCGGCGCCTGGGGCGCGCAGGAATGCGGTTTGTTCAATGTGGAGGTCGAATGCGATCCGAAAGATGCGGCCGAATGCCGCGAGGCCATGCAGGCGGTGATCGACCAGAGCAAGGCCAAGGGGCCGCGTCGTGACGAACTCGACAAGGCCGTGCGGGCGACGATTGGTTCTCAGGTGCGGTCATTGGCCACGACGAAGGGCCAGGCCGCGGCGCTTGGGCACAGTTGGCTGACGACAGGCGGGCTCGATCTGTCGCGCCAGTACCTAACCGCTATCCGTGCGCTGACGCCGGAGCGCATTCGCGAGGTAGCCAATGCCTACTTGCTACCGGAAGCGAGCACGGTCGTCACCGTTGGACCCGCCAATGGCGCCACGAGTCAAAAGGCCGCCGCGGTGGCGAAAAAGGAAGAGGTCCGGCGCTTTGATCTCGCCAACGGGTTGACGCTGCTGGTCCATGAAAACCGGCGCCTGCCGCTGGTGTCCGTGCGCGTGCAGTTCCTGGCCGGCGTTCTGGCTGAGACTGAGCAAAATTCCGGCGTCACGCAAGTCTCCGCGGCAATGCTTCTGAAAGGTACCAAGAATCGTACGGCGGCGCAGATTGCCCAGGAATTGGAGAACCTCGGAGGCGCCCTGCACTGCACGTCCGATGCGCACCGTTACATCCTCGGCACGGATGTGATGCGCGGGGATGAAACGCGGGGGCTGGAGCTTCTTGCCGACTTGATTCACCATGCCACCCTGCCTGCCGCGCAACTCGCGGATGTCAAGAAGACGCAGATCGCGAGCATTCAAGAGGAGAAGGAAGATCCACTGACCGTGGCACTGCGCCGCGCGCGAAGGGAGATCTTCGCGGGACAACCTTTTGCACGCACCTCGTTAGGCACTGAAGCGACTGTGAAGGGGCTGAAAGTGGAGACCTGCCGGGACATGTTGCGCCGCGCTTTCATCGGCGGCAACGGGGTGATTTCGATCGCCGGCGATGTCCGGGCCGAGGTCGTGCGCCGGCAGGTGGGAAAGGCATTTGGCAAGCTCAAGACAGGCGCGCGCTTGTTCGGGCCCAGCCACGCCGCGTCCGCCAAATCAAGCGCCAAGCCTGGCGCCTGGGAAGAGCGCATGGACAAAGAGCAGGCGGTGATTGTGATTGGGTTCCGCACCGTCGGCCTGCATGATTCAGACAGCCTGCCGCTGGCGCTGATCGACGAGGCGTGCAGCGACATGGGCTCGCGGCTTGTCAACCGCATTCGCGAGGAACTGGGCCTGGCCTATTACGTGGGAGCGCAGCACTTTGGCGCGATGGGCGCCGGAGCCTTTTACTTCTATGCCGGGACTGATCCGAAGAAGGTCGATCTGGCGCAGGGCGAGATGCTGACCCAGATCGAGGATCTGGCGAAGAACGGCCTGACGGCGGTCGTGACGGCCCGCAACGGCAGGCGCGAGGCAGCCGC
>JAXMIV010000380.1:0-2670 GCA_034377045.1 Prosthecobacter sp.
GCGGCGCCCTTTTTCAGGCTGCCACAACTGGACAGCAGGAAGCCGCTGGCGCTGAAAACCGGGATGAACCAAAAGCGTGAAAATAAAGGGATCATAAGCCTGAATGAGAGAGTCTTGCGAAAAGGCCGCGCCAGAGGCGTCCTTCGGTCCCGTTGGGACCACGATGCCTGGGCGCAATGCGCCCGTCAAAGCCGCGACTTCACGTCAAAAAGGCACAATGCAGAACCTGCAGCGCCACCGTCGCCGGCATCGGACGCACATCAGCCCTGGCGGCGCCCGCAATACGGGCCGCCACCTCTAGATGGCGCGGATTGGCTTCCCATCCGATCAAATTCACAACCATCTGCGGCAGCAGATCGCGTCCCTGCGCCGGCGGTGTCGCGGGCATCGGCGCGACAGGCGCGTCGCCGGGAATGTCCTGCACACAACCGCATCCTGCTTCTGTCTCCAGCGCCTGGTGCTGGCAGCAGGCCATGGGGCACGCGGCCTTCACCGCTACCTCCGCGCGCAGCCTGATTGCCTGCCCCGCCTGCAACAGGAGGAAAATCAGCAGCAGGGCCGTGGGGCGCGAGTTCATCGAATTCTACAGTGAGTTGCGGATGCCAAAGCGAAATTAGAGCGGAAGCTTTGGCGGGACAAGCACCATTCAATCGGCTTCCCCCACTATTTTGCGCGTATATCGGCGGCGTTTACGCCTTGGCCCGCGATTAGAGGGAATGGCAGATCTGCAGATCGTGCGTCTGCCCGTTCACCACCACGCGCGCCGGCAGGCTCGGGATCCGGGCCAGGACGGTGGCGACCATCAGCTCCGCTCGTATCGCGTTCAATACCTCCGTGGGCTTCCAGTCCGGCCAAGGCTTGCGCCACCCGCCCGCCACGCCGGGCCGCCGCCCCCAATCCTGATCCGCCAATGCCTGCTCCAGCACACTTTGCCGCTCGGGATTTGCGGTATCGTTGGGAGGCAGGAAGAGATTGACGTGTTGATCCATAACAAGTTACCGCAAAACCTTACCGCACCCGCCGGGGCTCGTCCACTCATGGCTTGCGCGATCCTGCCCCAATCTTGTCCTGCCGCCACACCCGCTCAATGCACATGCGGCAGCGACAGTCCCTGCCACCCCTGCCATGCCATAAAGGACGCCAGCAAAACCAGCACCGCGCAGGAGATGTACGGCGCCCGCCGCATCCACTCGCCAAAGCCGCTGTAGCGCCGCTGCGCTTTCTGCACGCTCCAGGCGGCGATGACACCCACGATCACCATTGTCAACGCCAGGCCAAAGCTGAACGCGGCCACGAGGGCAAAGCCGAGCACCACCTTCTTGATCTGCAGGCACACGAGCAAAATCGTGAAGGCCGCCGGGCATGGCATGAGGCCGCCCGTGATGCCGAACAAAACGATCTGCGGCGTCGTCACACTGCGGTTGGCGAAACGTTTGGCGATGTCCTGGGCATGCGCGCGCTCGTGGGCGTCTTGATACTCGATGCCATCCTCCTCCGGCTCCTCCACCACCGCCGGCGCATGAGTGTGACCGTGATGATGCTGCTCCTCAGTGAAGCGCAGCCGATACGTGTGCGCATGATCGCTGTGGCCGAGCGAAATGATGGCGAGAAATTCGTGCGGCTCCGGCAGCTCACTCGTGGCCTCCCAAAAAACCTCCTTCGCGGCGAAGGCAAACTTCTGCGTGCCGCCATCCAGCCGCGCCGTCTCAATGCCGAGCTGCGTGCCCTTCGGCAGCGGCACGGCCTCACCGGAAGCCTTGCAGGGATAGATGCGGAAACGCGGTGGCACGCCGGTTTCAAAGATGCACACCTCCAGCCAGCCATGCCCCGTATCCAGCAACAACCCGCCATGCGCCCCCTGCCGCGCGCTGCGTGCCGGTGCGGCAGCCGGCGCCGCCATGCCTGCCGGCAGGATCAAGCCGCCCGCCGTCATGCTTTCCCCCGTGAGCAAGCGCGGCGCTGCCGCAGCCGCGCCATGCGTGTGCGAATGCTGCTGCCAGGCATCGGCATCCGGTTCATCCTTGGCATCAAGCACCTCCAACTCACGCAGCTCGCGTGGCGACGGCGGCGGCATGGGCAAGACCTCGCCATGCTGATGCCCATGCGCCTCCGCCACTTCCCGCCGCGTGCGCCGAAACATCCACACCGCCAGGCCCAGGATCAGCGCCGCGGAGACGAGGTGAAAGTAAGGCTCCGTGGTCTCCGCATTCCACTGGCCGCCATAGTTCAGCGCCAGCGCCGCCAGCACCCAGATGAGCAGCGAATGCGAAATCGCCGCCGACAGCCCCAGCAGCACCGCCTGCCACACCGTGCCACGAATCGCGATGATGAACGCCGCCATCATCGTCTTCGAATGCCCCGGCTCCAACCCATGCAAAGCCCCCAGCACGATCGCCACCGGAATGTACAACCACACATGCGCGCTGCCGCTTTGAATGAGTTGGGTGATGTCGGTCATGGGGGGTGATTGAAAATTTAGCACTGCCTTCCGGGGTGCACTGTTGCCCCGCATTCACTCATCACAAACGCATGCATACTCAGGGTTGCTGCATCCTTTGCAAATTTGCAGTTCGAGGGGAATACGAAAATTCTTGGACTTGGCTTCGGCATCGGACTTCACCTGAACGACGACGGTGTACCCTTCACCGGCAGGCAGCGGCGTTTTGGAGA
>JAXMIV010000381.1:0-2786 GCA_034377045.1 Prosthecobacter sp.
TGTCACTAAACCACTTAATGAAACACGTCGGCGAAGAGGGACTGTGGCGGGGGGTGGAATGTAGTCCAGGCGCAGGCGGCAGCGAGCGGAGGAGAAAGGCGCTGGACCGTTTAGCGGGAGATGCCGGGGCAGAGGCACGAGTCTTCATGCGCCCAGGCTAGCATCCTCACCAGATGCGACAATTGGCAGACACTCCCGATGTCTCTCAGCCAATGGCTGAGATGGACTTGGCGTTAAACTTAAGGCACCAGGACGGCAGCGCCCGTAAAGAGGCCGCCGCGAGGCCGGCCAGCGCCTCGTTCGCGGCCTCTAGTGGAAAGGATTGCGTCTCCGTGTGCAGTGGGACCTGCGGGGCAATGCGGCGAAGCGCAGCTTCCAGTTCGTAAATCGCGTCTTGCTCCGAAGAAAGAATGCTCAAGGCCAAATCGTGGTCAAAGGCGTCGGCGGCATTGTCGCCCAGGTCCGTGCCGTAGGACTCGGACTTTTCTCGAACTGCGGCGACTTGAATACTGAGGCTGTGCAGCAAGCGATCGTGCAGTGTTTGAAGTTCCTGCGAATGCCAGGACCAACGTGGTGCGACTCCCTGCAAAGCCGAATAGGTCGTGTTTGATTTCATCGATTATTCAGGGACACTGGTTTCGATACCTGCACTGTGATGGTCTTTAGGTTCGGGAACCTCCGTCATCGTCGCCTCGGTCATAAGGAGCACGCTCGCGACTGATACCGCGTTTTCTAGAGCGATGCGCACGACCTTGGTGGGATCGATGATGCCGGCCTGAACCAAGTCCACATAGACCCCGTGTGCGGCATCGAACCCGTAATTACCGGTGCCTTCGCGCATCTTGCTAACCACTACGCCGCCGTCAGCTGCGGAGTTTTCAGCGATCTGACGGGCGGGTGCCTCGAGAGCACGCTTGAGAATTAGCAACCCCGTGCGCTCATCGCCCTCAACCCCGGCGGCCTCCTTTTCGATCGGTTCAATGCAACGCAAAAGGGCCAACCCGCCCCCGGGCACAATGCCTTCGGCAATGGCGGCCTTGGTGGAACTGATGGCGTCATCAAAGGCGTCCTTGCGCGCCTTCATTTCGGATTCAGAGGGAGCCCCAACACGGATGACCGCTACGCCACCGGCAAGCTTTGCCAGCCGCTCTGTCAGCTTCTCCTTGTCATAATCTGAGGTGGTCTCCTCAATCTGGCGGCGCAGTTCGTTGCAGCGGGCCGTGATTGCTTCCTTGCGACCTTTGCCGCCGATGATCGTCATGGCTTCCTTCGTCACGACCACACGTTCGGCCCGTCCAAGGTCCTGGAGGGTGATCTTTTCAAGGGTCATGCCCAACTCCTCAGACACCACCCTGCCGCCAGTGAGTATGGCCATGTCTTCGAGCATCGCCTTGCGACGGTCACCAAAGCCCGGCGCCTTCACCGCCACGCATGCCAGCACGCCACGCAGCCGGTTCACCACCAGAGTGGCCAGCGCCTCGCCATCGACATCTTCAGCGACCAACACCAAGGAAGTGCCGCTTTTGGCGATCTGCTCCAGCAACGGCAAAAGGTCCTTCATCTGGTTTATCTTCCGTTCCGTCAGGAGGATCAATGGCTCTTCAACAAGTGCCTCCATCTTTTCCGCATTGGTGACAAAATAAGGCGAGATGTAGCCTCGCTCGATCTGCATCCCCTCCACCACCGTGACCGTCGTTTCGGTCGTCCGCGCTTCCTCAACCGTGATCGCCCCCTCCGGCCCGACCTTTTCCATGGCATCGGCAACAAGCTCACCCATGGCCGGATCATTGTGCGCAGAGATCGCCGCCACCTGGGCCTTTTCCTTGCGGCTTTCCACCGGCCGTGAGAGTCCGCGCAAAGCCTCTACGGCCACTTTCAGGCCGCGATCGAGCCCACGCTTGATGTCCACGGCCGACGCACCAGCCGTGACGTTGCGCACACCTTCGGCAAAGATCGCGTGAGCGAGCACTGTGGAGGTGCTTGTCCCATCGCCGACGGATTCCCCGGTTCGCTCCGCCGCCTGCCGAATCATCTGGGCGCCGAGGTTTTCCTCGGCATCCTTCAGGTCGAATTCCTTGGCGATGGTGACGCCGTCGTTGCAAACGAGCGGTTTTCCCCATTTGCGTTCGATGAGTACGCTCTTGGATTTCGGGCCAAGCGTGATGCGCACTGCGTCGGCGAGGGCTTCAGCACCCCGCAATATTTTTTCGCGGGCCTGCGCTCTAAAGAGAACTGTCTTGTGTCCCATGTTAGTTTTTCGTTTGAGTGTTTCAGGTGACGGCTCGGCTCGATCAATCGAAGAGATCGCTGATGGACTGGCGCGAGGCGAGACGCTGGATCGCTCCGGCAAAGAGGCTCGCAATCGATACCACCTTCAGTTCCGGCCAATCCGGTGTATGCGGCGCCACCGAGTCGGTGACAATGATCTCCCTCAATCCTGGCCGAGTCAGCTTCGCACGAGCTCCCTCCACCAGCACCCCATGGGTGGCAGCCACGCGGAAGTCGGGCTTGGCACCCGCCTTGAGAAGCGCGGCAATCGCTTGGGCAATGGTCTCACCCGTGGAGATCATGTCGTCAACGATGAGGCAGGGGCGATCCTGGACATCTCCAGCGATTTTGATCGTCCGGGTTTCAATGCCACTGACACGCTGTTTATGAATCACGGCCACCGGCAGGCTCAGCCGCTGCGCATATTGGATGGCCATTCCCAAGCGGCCCTCATCGGGAGAGACTACGACTGTTTCAGGTGGCAGACGACCCTTCAGTTCCTCGCACAGCGTCGGCAC
>JAXMIV010000382.1:0-5305 GCA_034377045.1 Prosthecobacter sp.
GATTCCATTTTTATCACTGCTTGGTTCCGTGTGTTGTGTCGTCATGGCGCCGCTGGCTCCAACCGCATCCGCGGCTGAGCCAAGCTTTCGCGCGGGTGCGGTGGCCATTGATATCACGCCGAAGAAGCTGCCCGCGATCATTGCCGGCCAGTTTTTGGAGAATCAAAGTTCAAAGATCACCGACCCGCTGCACGCGCGATGTATCGTGCTGGATGACGGCATGACGAAGATCGCCCTTGCCATTGTGGACACCTGCATGATGACGCAGAAGCTGATTGACGAAACGAAGCAATTGGCGAGCGCGCGGTGCGGAATTCGCGAGGACCATGTCATGGTTTCGGCGACGCATACGCATTCCGCTCCGGCCGCGATGGGGTGCCTGGGCACACGAGTGGACAAGGACTACGCGGCGTGGCTGCCGGGGAAGATCGCGGAGGGCATTGTCGAAGCGGTGAAGAGATTGCAGCCGGCGAAGATTGGCTGGGCTTCAATCGATGACTGGGAGCACACGCACAACCGCCGGTGGATACGCCGGCCGGAGACGAAGGTGGTGGATCCCTTTGGTGAAGCGACGGGTTTGGCGAATATGCATCCGGGCTATCTCAGCGCGGATATCGTGGGGCCGTCCGGTCCGGTCGATCCGGGCCTGTCGGTGCTGTCAGTACAGACGCGGGAGGGCAAACCGCTGGCGGTGCTGGCGAATTATTCGCAGCATTACTTCGGTTCCGTGGCGGTATCGGCGGACTACTACGGGCTGTTCTGCAAGCACATCGCGAAGATGCTGGGAGAGCCCGGCGACGGCAACGGACCGTTTGTGTGCGCGATGTCGCAAGGAACGAGCGGGGACCTGATGTGGATGGACTACGGCGCGCCGAAGAAAAGCTTCACCACGGACAGCTATGCCGAGGCGGTGGCGAAGTACGCGGAGCAGGCGCTGAAAAAGATCCAATATCAAGACTCGGCACCGCTGGCGATGGTGGAGAAGAAGCTGAAGCTTAACTACCGCGTGCCGGATGAGAAGCGGCTGGAGTGGGCGAGACCGATCGCCGCGCGCATCGAGAACGAACTGGCGAAAAACAAGCAGGAAATCTACGCCAATGAGGCACTGGTTCTGCATGAACGGCAAAGGACCGAGATCAAACTCCAGGCCATTCGCATCGGCGAGTTGACGATCGCGACCCTGCCTAACGAAGTTTATGCCCTGACGGGATTGAAATTGAAGGCGCAATCGCCCTTCGCCGCGCACTTCAACATCGAACTGGCGAATGGCGCGGAGGGTTACATACCCACACCTGAGCAGCATGTCCTGGGCGGCTACACCACCTGGCCGGCGCGCACGGCGGGGCTGGAAGTGCAGGCCGAGCCGAAAATCGTGGCGGAGCTGCTGAATGGGCTGGAAGAGGCGACGGGGCGAAAGCGCCGCGCGATGCCGGAGGATCATGGGCCGTATGCGGAGGCGGTGCTGAATGCGAAACCGGTGGCGTATTGGCGCCTGAATGAGGCGGTGGGCAAGAAGGGGGTGAATGCAGTGCCGGCCGGCGTCGCGGCTGATGTCAGCGATGGCGCGGGGTGGTATCTTCCCGGCGCGGGCAGTGGCAGCGGCACGGGGGCGAGCGAGAAATTGACGCCTTCCGCCTTCTCCGGTCCGCAACAGATCAATCGCGCCCTGCATCTCGCGGGCGGGAAGGTGCAGGCGGAGTTGGGTGAATTGGGGGACCACTATTCGATTGCGCTGTGGTTTTGGTTAGGGGAGGCCAGCGGCGCCAGTGAACGCGCCGGAACTCTCGTGAACGGAACGGGGGGCGAATCGTTGGGGACCCGGCAAGACAAGGAGCATCACGCGCAGCTCGTGCTTGGCGGCGTGAGTTCAAAGGCGCCGATGCGCGCGGATGACTGGCATTTCGCGGTGTTGGTGCGCGACGGCAAGGACGTGCGGGTGCATGTGGATGGCGGAGAGAAGGCCGAGATTGAGCAAGCTCTGCCGGTGCAGGGGAAGAGCATGCGCCTGATCTTTGGCGAAGGGCTGCAAGGCAAGCTCGATGAGATTGCGGTGTTTAGCCGGGCGCTAACGGCCACGGAAGTGAGTGCGCTTTGGAAGGTGTCGGGCATGGGTGGAGGCGCGAAGGAGACAACGGCGATGGCGGCCTTTTCCGTGCCTGATCCACTGCGGCCCGAGGAATCGTTGAAGAAAGTTCACCTGCCCAAGGGATACCAGGCGGAGATCGTCGCCGCTGAGCCGCTGCTGCGTGATCCGGTGGCCTTTGATTGGGATGAGCGCGGCCGTCTTTGGGTGGTGGAGATGGCGGACTATCCGCTGGGCATGGACGGCAAGGGCAAATCCGGCGGGCGTGTGCGCGTGCTGGAGGACACGGATGGCGATGGACGCTATGACAAGTCGCAGCTCTTCGCCGACGGACTGAATTTTCCCAATGGCATCATGACTTGGCGTGACGGTGTCATTGTCACGGCAGCGCCGAATGTGTGGTTTCTGAAAGATACGGATGATGACGGCAAGGCCGATGAACAAGAGGTGCTGATCAGCGGCTTGCAGGAGGGCAATCAACAACTCCGCGCGAATGGGCTGAGGTGGGGGCTCGACAACTGGATTTACTTTGCGATCGGCGGTCACCACGGGAAATATGGCGCCAACACGCGGCTCAAGTCGCTGCGCAGCGGCCAGGAGATTCTGGTGGGCGCGCGGGATTTTCGATTCCGGCCCGATACGGGCGAATTGGAACCGCAGAGTGGTCCGACGCAATTTGGGCGCAATCGCGACAACTGGGGGCATTGGTTCGGCACGCAGAATGCGCACCCGTTGTGGCATTATGTTCTGCCGGAGCAATACCTGCGCCGCAATCCGCATTTTGGCGTGGATGAGACACGGGTGCAGTTGCTGACGCCTGCCACCAGCCCGCCTGTGTATCCGGCGAGCGAGGAGGCGAAGCGCTACCATGATTTCGGCTCGATTGGCCACTTTACCTCCGCTTGCAGCGGTTTGATTTATCGTGACCAGGCTTTGTTCGGCGCGGACAGCCTCGATGCGTTTGTTTGTGAGCCGGTGCACAATCTGGTGCAGCATCTGGTGTTGAAAGAGGATGGGGTGAGCTTCACGGCGAACCAGAAGTTTGGCGATGGGAAGTTTGACTTCTTTGCCAACGAAGACCGCTGGAGCCGGCCGGTGATGGTGCGCGAGGGTCCGGATGGGGCGCTGTGGATCGCGGACATGTACCGTTACATGATTGAGCATCCGGACTGGCTGCCGCCGGCGGGGAAGGCGGAGCTGATGCCGCATTTTCGCCTCGGCGAAGACAAGGGCCGCATCTATCGGGTGACGCGGGCCGGGACGCCGACTTTCAAACCGGCGCTCTTCGAAAAGCTAAGCACGAGCGAACTCGTGGCCGCGCTTGACACCACGAATGGCTGGCGGCGCGACAAGGCGCATCAGGTGCTGCTGTGGCGTGCCGACAAGGCGGCGCTGGCGCCCTTGCAAGCGCTGGCTGAAAAGAGCGCGAATCCTCTGGCGCGATTGCACGCGCTCTGTGTGCTCGATGGCCTCGGCGGGTTGCAACCCGCCGCAGTGGCGCGGGCTCTTGGCGACGAATCGCCCGGGGTGCTGGAAAACGCACTGCGCCTTGCCGAAGCCCGTTTCACACCGGAAGTGCTGGCGGCGGCGGTGCGCCTAACCAACGACAAGAATGCCAAAGTGCGACTGCAACTCGCTTTCTCCCTCGGCGCGGCGAAAGAGGCGGCTGCGGGAGAGGCCCTGGGGCGCCTGCTGACGGCGCATGCGGATGATCCGATGATGGTCGCCGCGGTGATGAGTTCGGCCCTGCCGCATGTGCGTGCGCTGATTGCCGCCGTGGCCAGCCAGCCGCCGGGCCCACTCACTGACACGCTGCTGACGATCGCGCTGGGCTTGGAGGATCGTGACGCGGCGGTGACGCTGCTGGCACCGATCTTTGCGACCAAAGGCGGGCGTTACAGTGGGGAGCAGATCGCGGGCTTTGCGCGCCTGCTTGAGCAATTGGCGCAACGCAAGACCACGCTGGAGCAACTGCGCGGTGCGGCGGCGGGAGATGCGTTGGGGCAGATGCTCGACAAGGCGAAGGAGCTTTTCGCACAGGCGCGGGAACTTGCCGGTGATACGAAGGCAGCGGATCTCGATCGCATCAGCGCCGCCGCGCTGCTGGGCCGCGATCCCGCGACCCGGGGAGAGGCGTTGCCGTTGCTGACGGCCTGGCTCGATCCGAAGTATCCCACCGAGGCTCAAGCCGCAGCGATCCGGGGACTCGCCACGCTTGCGGCGCCCGCTGTGCCGGCAGCGTTTGCCAAAGCCTGGCCAACGCTAAGTCCGATAGCGCGACAAATGACGTTAGGCGTGTGGATGAGCCGCGAACCCTGGGCCTTTGATCTGGTGCAGCGGCTGCAGCGCCAGGAGTTGCCGGTCTCGATTGTCGATACGACGCAACGCGCCCGCTTGATCAAGCACGACTCCAAACGCATCAGTCAGCTCGCGGCGAAGGTATTTGCGGCCACTGTCTCCGCCCGTGGCAAAGTGGTGGAGAGCTATCAGCCCGCCCTGTCGTTGAAGGGAGATGTGGAGCGAGGTCATCAATTGTTCAGCCTGATCTGCGCCGTGTGCCACAAGCGCGGCACGGAGGGCCGTGATATTGGTCCTGATTTGCTTTCCGTTGTTGAGCACCCGCCGGAGAAGCTTCTCGGCAATATCCTCGATCCGAGCGCGGATATTCAACCGGGCTTCAATGCCTACACATGCACGCTCAATACTGGTGAACAACTCTATGGCCTTCTCGCCTCTGAAAACGCCAACAGCGTGGTGATGAAGCTGGCCGACGGCACGCAGAAGACGGTGCGCCGCAATCAGATCCAGACGCTGCAAAGCCAGAATCTTTCGCTGATGCCCGAGGGACTCGAGGGTGCCATCAATCCGCAGCAGATGGCTGATCTGATCGCATTTCTGCGTTCGCCGGTGGCCAGCGTGCAACATTGATGCTCTCCATGGAACCCACCTTTCCTGCCAACGTGAATCGCCGGAATTTTCTGCAGGCAGGCGCTGGTGCGGTATTGAGTACGGCATGGCTCCAGACCATGGCAGCGGGCACGGAGGCCGTTGATCTGCCGAAAGAGCATTGCGAGATGATGCAGCGAAGAAGGCGGCGCATTGTCGTGCAATACGATGCGAATGACACCATGTGGAGCTTTTGGAAAGCTCACAAGAACGGCGATGCCAGATTTGATCGTTTTCGGGACGCGGTCTTCGCTTTTCCGGACGAACCAGGATCGC
>JAXMIV010000383.1:0-3857 GCA_034377045.1 Prosthecobacter sp.
CTCGAACTGCATCGAGGCAGGTTGGCAGGATGTCGATCCAACTGACCATGGCGCCCGTGCGGGAGCCGGGGGCGATCTTTCCCGGCCACACGGCGACCAACGGTGTGCGGATGCCGCTGTCGTAGCAGTTCCATTTGCCGAAGGGCCATTGCGCGCCGTGGTCGCTGCTAAACAGGAAGAGCAGATTGTCGCCCAGCTTGCGCCGCGCGGCATCGTAGATCAGGCCAAGGTCGCGATCGGCATGGGCGACGGCCGTGACGTAGTGAGCCCGTGCGGCGCGGGTTTCGATCGTGTCGATGAGGGTGGGTGGCAGCGTGTGGTCGGAGGTCGCGGACTCGGGCCAGGGGACGTGCGGCCAATTGGTGCCGACGATCAGGCACAGCGGCTTGGTGGACTTGTGCTGCTCCAACCAGGTGACCGCCGCTGCGATGCAGGTGTCGTCGTGATAGGTGAAGTTGCTGAAGTGGTCGAAGCCGTAGTCTTTGACCTGCGCGTAGTGTGCCGTCTTGCCGATCGCGGCGACTTCGTAACCGAGCTCCTGGAAATAGGCGGGCCACTTCTTGATCTCGGCTCGCGGTTTCGTGTGGTTGAACATGGCGCCGTTGTGGGCGCTGTGCAGGCCGGTGAGCAACGCGGCGCGGCTCGGGGCGCAGGAAGGAGACGCGACGAAGGCGTGGGTGAAGGTCATGCCTTCTTTGGCAACGCGATCCATGTTCGGCGTGGGAAGCCTGCCGCCGTAGATGGAACAGTCCTCCCAACCGAGATCATCGGCCAGGAAGAGAACGATGTTTGGCTTCGTCGCCTCTGCGCCGTGGCAGGCGAAAGCGAGCGACGCGATCATCGCCAGTGCGAAGCACGGCAGAAGGCTCATGGGCGCTTCGTGATCTGTGGTTTGGCCTCCGGTTGACTGGCGAGGAGGGAACGAAGCTCGGCGACGATGGCGGGTTCCTGGCCGGCGAGGTTGCGGATTTCAGCAGGGTCGGTTTGGTAGTCGTAGAGTTCGAGCTCCGCGGTATCGGGTACGGCGCCGGGTACCTTCCATTCGACGAGGCGATAGCGGCTGGTGCGAACGGCGCGGCCAATGAGGCGCCGGCCTTTGTCTCCGCGTGGGTAGACATGAAAGGCCACGGCATCAGCTCCGGCCTTCGGATCGCGCAGGATGGGCAGAAGGCTTTGGCCATCCAGGCCTGAGGGTGCCGTGAGGCCGGCGAGTTCGGCGAGGGTGGGGTAAAGATCGACGGTTTCAACCAGGGACGTGCTGCGGGCGTTGGCACGAGTGACGCCGGGCGCGGCGATGATCAACGGGATGTGGGTGGCCTGCTCGTAGTTGGTGTGCTTGCACCACATGCCATGGTCGCCGAGATGCCAGCCGTGATCACCCCAAAGGATGATGACGGTGTTTTCGGTTAGGCCGGATTGATCGAGCGCATCGATGACGCGGCCGAGTTGGGCATCCGTGTAGCTCAGCGCGGCGTGGTAGCCATGAATGAGGGTGCGGGCGAGGGCGTCATCGAGCGGACCGTTTTCCGGGATGCCGGCGTATTGGCGCAGTTCGCCGCTGGACTGCGGCGCATAGCTTGGCGCTCCATCGGGCGGAGTTTGCCGCGCGGGAAGGGTGAAGGCGGCGCGATCGTAGAGGTCCCAGTATTTCTTCGGAGCACAGAAGGGCAGGTGGGGTTTGACGAAACCGACGGCGATGAAGAAGGGCTCGCTGGGAGTGGCCTTGGCGGCTTGCAGACGCCGGATCGCTTCGTCGGCGAGGGCGCCGTCGGGATAGGCGTTGTCAGGGACATCGGCGGATTCGTAAGCGGCGCCGCGCGGGAGTTTGGCGGCAGGCTTGTTGGAGAAGAGGGCTTCTTCGCGCGTGAGGCCGGATTTGGCCTGGCTCTCCGGCAACTTGTAGGCGACGACATCGGCCTTCCAGTGGGGCACGCTCCAGGAGACGGGATCTTCGTGGTTGCCGTGGCCGACATGGAAGATCTTGCCCATGGCCTCCGTGCGCCAGCCGTGCTGCTTGAAGTATTGGGGCAGGGTGACGGCGTCGGGGACAGCCTTGCGGAAGTTGGTGCTGAGATCGTAGATGCCGAGGGTCTGCGGGCGCAGGCCGGTGAGGAGGGAGTTGCGGGAAGGCGCGCATACGGCCTGGTTGCAGTAGGCGCGTTCAAACAAGAGGCCACGGGCGGCGAGGCGGTCGATGTTCGGTGACTTGGCGATGGTATCGCCATAGCAACCGAGCAACGGCTTGAGGTCATCGACGCAAATGAGCAATACGTTAGGCTTGCCTGCCGCGTGCAACGAGGCCAACGGGAGCGAGATGAAGAAGGCGGCAAGAAGTGTGAGAATGCCGTTCATGAATTGAAACTTAATTAACTTTCGAAATAGGTGTAGCCGCGCAGGCCGGCATCGAAGGCGCCGGTGATTTCCTTGCGCTCGGAGGCAGTGATGCGCTTGGAGACGACGGCGCTTTCGGCGAGGTTGCGGAAGCGGACAGCGAGGTCTTTGGGGTCGTATTCGCAGTAGCTGAGGACTTCGGCCACGGAGTCGCCTTCCTGTTCGCGGCGGTACTTGAGCTTGCCGTTTTCGAGGCTGACGCTGACGACGTTGGTGTCGCCCAACAAATTGTGCAAATCACCGAGGGTTTCCTGGTAGGCGCCGACGAGGAAGATGCCAAGCATGTATTCGCGGCCGCTGCCGATGTCCGGATCGTGCAGGGGCAGGGTACCGCAAATTTCGCCGCTGTGAGCGAAGCGGTCGATCTTGCCATCGCTGTCGCAGGTGATGTCGGACAAGACGACGTTGCGGGTGGGCTTTTCCTGAAGGCGGTGAATGGGCATGACCGGGAAGATCTGATCGATGGCCCAGAGATCGGGAAGGCTCTGGAAGACGCTGAAGTTGCCGTAGTAGAAATCGGTACTGACGGCGGCGAGGCGGTCCATTTGGGAGCCGTCGTGGCCAGTATCTTCGAGCTTGGAGGAGATCCAGGTCATGAGCTCCCAGTACATTTCTTCGCCCTGGGCGCGTTCGCGCAGGCCGACCTTGCCGTAGTTGAATTCGCTGCGCAGTTTGTCGCGGTAGTAGACGGAGTCGTTGTAGATCTCCTGCCGGCGATCGCGGGTGAGTTTGCTGGACTCTTTTTTGCTCTCCATGCGCAGTTCATAAAGGTTGCGCAGCAGAGGCGGGGAATCCTCGTCGATCTTGGGCACGGTGACGGGCGGCTCAAAGCGGTTGACGTCGAGGATGTTGATGACCAGGACTGAATAGTAGGCGACGACGGCGCGGCCGGATTCGGAAATGATATCGGGATGCGGTATGCCAGCCTCACTAGTGACTTCGGAAATGGCTTCGATGACGTCGGCGCAATACTCGCTGGTGCCGTAGTTGCTGCTGCCGGAGGTGGCACCTTTGAGGCCGTCATAGCTGATGGCGAGGCCGCCGCCGAGATCGAGGATGCCCATGCGGGCGCCTTCCTGGACCAGGCCGCAGTAGACGCGGGCGGCTTCAGTGACCGCCTGCCGGATGGCGCGAATGTTGGGGATCTGCGAGCCTTGATGGTAATGCAGCATGCGCAGGCAATCGAGCATGCCTTCTTCGCGCAGGTGATCCACCACACCCATGAGCTGGGAGATGTTCAGGCCGAAGACGCTGCCGTCACCGCCGGAGCCGGACCAGTAGCCGGCGCTTTCCGCGCTGAGGCGGAAACGCACGCCGAGAGTCGGGCGCACGCCCATCTTCTTGCAGCGCTCGAGGATGAGGGCCAATTCACTCGGCATTTCCAAAACCATGATGACTTGCAGGCCCATCTTCTGCGCGTAGAGCGCGAGGTCGATGAACTCTTCATCCTTGTAGCCGTTGCAGAC
>JAXMIV010000384.1:0-4515 GCA_034377045.1 Prosthecobacter sp.
CTGGTGAGCATGTACACGGCCTCCAAGACGTTGTATCAGAAGAGCCTCGGCACCGAGTCGGCCGTCGTCATCGACCTCAAGGGTCAGGCTCCTGCTCTTCCTGCCGAGCAACCGCCCGGGACGAAACCTGAGAAGCCCGCGGCCTGGGTGCCGCGCATTGCGGGCGTTTATGAACTGACGGATCCATCCGGTCTGGCGGATTCGTGGCAGGTCATTGAAGCGAATCTCAATCAAGCCCTGAAATCAATGCCTTTGCCCATGCCATTGGGCGGAATGACTCCGGTGAGTTCGGACAAGAACGGCATCACCACCTGGTTTTATCCCCTGCCGATCGGCGGCAATGATCTGCTGCCGTGCGTGTCGGTGAACGACAAAGTTTTCATGCTCGGCACCTCAAAGAGCCTGCACGAGACTCTGGCGGCGCGGCTGCAACTGCCGGCTTCGACACCGGCGCTGACGGGCACCCACTATCGCCTGAGTTTCGCGGCCGTGCGCACGTTTCTGAAGAACCTCAACACAGCCACACTGCCGGGTGTGTCGACGGAGAGCGCCAGCACCGCGCTGCCATGGGTCGCGCCATTCGGAGATGTGCGCGGCCGGATCTGGCAGGAAGGCGATGTGCTGCGCCAATCATTCCACCTGGAAGCGAACGACCTGCGCAAGGTGGATTGAATCGCCTACTTGGCCACCGCTTTGAACATCACGGGGATGATCAGAATGGCGAGGATGTTGACGACTTTGATCATCGGGTTGACGGCGGGGCCGGCGGTGTCCTTGTAGGGATCGCCAACGGTGTCACCGGTGACGGCGGACTGGTGGGCAAAGCTGCCTTTGCCGCCGTGGTTACCTTCTTCGATGAACTTCTTGGCGTTATCCCAGGCGCCGCCCGCGGAAGTCATGGAAATGCCAACGAAGAGGCCGGTGACGATGGTGCCGATAAGCACGCCGCCGAGCGCGTCCATGCCGATGAAGGCGACGCCGATGACGAAAACCAGGGGCAGCAGAGCAGGAAGGATCATCTGCCCAAGAGCGGCCTTGGTAACGATGTCGACGCACTGCGCGTACTCGGGAACTTCGGTGCCGTTGAGGATGCCCGGCTTGGCAGCGATCTGACGGCGCACTTCCCGCACCACCGCGCCGGCGGCATTGCCCACCGCGCTCATGCAATAAGCGGTGAAGATGAAGGGCAGCAACCCACCCAGGAACATGCCGATAATGACATGCGGGTTGGTCAGATCAAAAGTGACCGCATGCCCAACGACGGCACGCAACTCCTCCACATAAGAACCGAAGAGCACCATGGCGGCCAATCCGGCCGAGGCGATGGCATAACCTTTGGTCACGGCCTTCATCGTGTTCCCGACCGCATCGAGTTCATCAGTGATGGCACGTACGTTTTCAGGCAGGCCTGACATGACGGCGATGCCGCCGGCGTTGTCGGTGATCGGACCGAAGGCATCCAGGGAAATGATGATACCCGAAAGGCTGAGCATGGAGACCACGGCGACGGCGATGCCGTACAGGCCCGCCCATTCATGGCAGTACCAGATCGAAGCGGCGATGGCGAGCACCGGCAGCAAGGTGGCGTGATTGCCGACACTGATGCCGGCGATGATGTTGGTGGCATGGCCTGTCTCCGAAGCCTTCGCAATCAGGCGCACGGGCCGGTGATGCGTGGAGGTGTAGTAATTCGTGATCCAGACCACCAGCAAAGTGAGCAGTAGACCGACGCTCGCGCAGTAAAAGAGATTGGCACTGGCGATGGATTTGCCGCCGATGACCACGGCTTCACCGAAGAGACCCTTGGTGACGACCCAGAAAAGCGCCGCGGAAATCAGACCGGAAACGGCGACGCCGCAGACCAGAGCCGCCGTGGCCTTCTGTTTGATGAAGTTGACCCAACCAATGCCGATCAATGAGGAGATGATGGAAAGACCGCAAAGCAGAAAGGGATAGATGATGGCGCCTTCGTTGCCTCCGGCAGTGAGATGGCCCACGAGCACGCCACCGATGAGGCTGACCGCGTAGGTTTCAAACACGTCAGCGGCCATGCCCGCGCAGTCACCGACATTGTCACCGACATTGTCGGCAATGGTCGCCGGATTGCGGGGATCATCTTCCGGAAGATTCTGCTCGTTTTTGCCGACGAGGTCGGCGCCGACGTCCGCCGCCTTCGTGTAGATGCCTCCGCCGAGTCGGTCAAAGACGTAGATGAGGGAACTGCCCATGGCGATGCCGATCAGCGAATCGATCGCCTTTTTCGTGTCACCGGTGATGCCTTTGACGGCAAGGTAAAATACGCCCACAGAGATCAAGCCGAGTGCCACGACCAGAAGACCCGTGACGGCACCGCCATTAAAAGCGACCTTCAAGGCGGAATGAGAACTCAGGGAAGCGGCCTGCGCTGTGCGAACGTTCGCGCGCACGGCAACCATCATGCCAATGTACCCGGCTGCCAGCGAACAGACCGCGCCAATGACGAAACCAGTTGCGGTCACACCATCGCGCGCCCACCAAACGACGGCAAAGATGACGACGGCGATGCTGATGACGGCGATCATCTGCCGGTGCATGTAGGCCCGCGCCCCGGCCTGAATGGCGCCGGCAATGACCTGCATCCGTTCATTTCCCGCTGACGCCCCCAGGATTTTGCGAATGAGAATAACGGCGAAGACCAAGCCCACGGCAGCGAGCGCGATGGATAGAATGATGCCTTGGTGGAGCAAAAACGAATTCATTGTAATGTCTTGAGGGAGCGGTTGGTTGGACCGAATCGGGGAAGCCGCGGAGTCTAGCGGGAAGCGAATTTCTAGCAACCGCTTTTACCGTCAGCCCTTCCTAAGGCTCGGGGGGGCGGATAATACGGCCCAAAATCCGGATGTTTGCAGGAACGTTGCCCGGCCACGGCGAAGCCTGCCCACCACAGTAGCTCAGTTGGGCTCCAACTGAGGTGGCGCCCTTGCCTCCTCACGGGCTTGTCACCTTCAGCCGCATAAAGAGCGGTCCATTGCCGCTGATGGGTGTGCTGAAGAGGTGCTGAGACCCGGCGCCCGCATCAGAGATCGCATGCCAGTCGGCGGGTGCCAGCGTCGTGCTCCACTCCGCGCCATAGGTGATGCCGGTCACTGCCGCTGGCTGGGCGAAGCTGATGACAAAATCATTCGTCACGCGCTGCCCGGGCGGGAGTTGGAGCGATGTCCCCAGAGTTGGGTTCAGACCGAAGGCAAACTCGATCAGATTGACCAGGCCGTCTTGGTCAAAGTCGAACAGATCGGCGGCATCGCCGGAGTTGCTCGTCGTGCCGAACCAAGTGTTCCGCCAGGATTCCTGGGCGGTCAGTCCCGTGCCAGTGAGCCCGATGTCGAACGGATTTTCGTCCGCATCATTGCTGGCGATGTGCAGCGCGGCAGTCCTCGTGCCTGTTGCCGTGGGAGCAAAGCGGACCGTGAAAGTCGTGCTGCCTGCCGGACCCGTGACCGGAGCCATTGGGTTCGCCGTCACGGTGTAGTCATCAGGATGGGCGCCGTCAATCGCGATGCCCAATCCCGTCAGGTCCGTCTCGCCCGTGTTCTTGATGGTAAAAACCTTGCTGATGTTGCTGCCGGGCGCCACACCGCCAAAGGCCACACTCGCCAGGCCATCGGCGAGACCGTTACCGGCGGGTTGTTCGACCCCGATCTCCGGAGGCGGGCTGATGATATAACTCGTCCCGCTGTTCTTCGTCACCGTCGCGGGATCGGCGCTCAGCGCGTAGTCCGCGGCATTGGTCGTGCTCTGCGCGCCGAAGGTGCCCTGGAAGAGCAAGCCTTGCCGGCCGGTCGTTGGCAGACCTTGTCCGAAGGCCGGGCCGAAATTGCCATTCGCATCGTTTTGCGTCACGCCGGTGTGGCTGCCTGTGTAAGCCGCTCCGCCCCAAGCCAGCGACCAATAAATCGTCCCGGCATCCGCCTCGAAAGTCAGTCGGCCCGCCGCCAGGTAGCTCACCGGGATTGGATTCGCCAGCGTGAAGTCCGGGGCAAAACCGGGCGTCGTCGCCTGCACCGCCGTGGTGAATGCCGCCGTAGCGAGCAGCACGCGCGAGCCCGCGGTGTTGACTGGCACACTAGCAGAGATATTGAGCAGCAGCACCGGATTGGCCCCCGCCGCATCCCACACGCGGATTTGTGAGTTCTGCACCTGATTCTGTCCCGACGAGCGCATCCGCAACTGGATCGCCTGCGCTGCGGGGTTCCCATCCACCGAACCGATGACCTGCTCAATCTGCATGAAATGAAACGACGCAAACGCAGAAGGTGCGAGCATGACAGCGGCCAAAATCGAGAGCAGCGGTTTCATGATTGGCAAGAGGGTGCGGCTAATGATCCGGCCCAGTCAATCCTAATTTAATCATCGCACGCACGCGCGGTCTGGAACCCACAAACCGCTCGCTGATTCACGCCTGCAGGTCCATCGTTCCCGCATGAATGCGAGTCTCCGAGCTCGGACTCCAATCCGCAATCCCCCCCGTTTGCATAC
>JAXMIV010000385.1:0-3128 GCA_034377045.1 Prosthecobacter sp.
AACTGGAGGACGCCAACGGCCAGGTCACCATCGATGCGCGCGACATCACCGGCCTCGATGCCGTGGCCATCGTCGCCCTGGTGGAAAAGACCCGTGGCGTGACGCCGATGAATGAACCGGGCAAATGGAAGCCCTGGTTCCCGGTCATCGACTACAGCCGCTGCACCAACTGCATGCAGTGCCTCAGCTTTTGCCTGTTCGATGTCTACGGCGTCAGCAAGGACAACAAGATCCAGGTCCAGAACAACGACAACTGCAAGACCAACTGCCCCGCCTGTTCCCGCGTCTGCCCCGAAGTGGCGATCATGTTTCCGAAGTACCAGGCCGGCCCGATCAATGGCGATGACGTCAGCGCCCTCGATGCCGGCCGCGAGAAGATGAAGGTGGATATCAGCAGCCTCCTCGGTGGCGATATCTACGCCGCGCTCAAGGACCGCAGCGCCGCCGCGAAGAGCCGCTTCAGCAAAGAACGCAGCCCGGACAAAGCCCTCGATGAGCGCAAAAAGTGCCTCACCAAACTCGTCACCGACGGCTTCATCCCCGCCGATGTCCTGGCCTCCCTGCCCTCCCCGCAGGAAATCCTGCGCAAGGCCGAAGCCGCGAAAGCCCGCGCCGAAGCCGCCCTGAGTGCGGCAGCCGCGGGGTAGAACAAGCCAAACCCGCGTCATTCGCCCTTGACGCCTGCCCGGCTTTTGATTTAGATACTCACGCGCAGCCCCCCAAGGGGCCCAAGCACCTGGAGAGATGGCTGAGTGGTCGAAAGCACATCTTTGCTAAAGATGCGTAGCCTTAACCGCTACCGAGGGTCCGAATCCCTCTCTCTCCGCCATTTGCTTTTGAGGAAGTTCCTTCATTGAGAGGGTCTTGAACCCTCGGCTCGAAGTCTCACCGTGCGATGCCCACGAAACCGTAGTGAAATGGTGGGAAATCAATCAAGGGACTCATTTCGAAGCCTGCCTCTTCGACCATCCGCATACATTGTTCCGGCTTGGGGCGAATCGCCATGCTTGGCCCCCGTGGAGTGGAGGGGTCGTGATTCCAATGCATCACTCCGAGCTTGCCTCCACGCCGCAACACCCGTCTCGCCTCTTTCAACAAAACGTCTGACTCAGCGGCGTGAAGGATGTTAAAGAGCATGACGTAATCGGCACTTCCATCCTCCAAACCACTCCCCACCGCGACGAAATCCCGAACCGCAGCTTTCAGGTTATCAAGGTGCATTTCCTCGCCCTTTGCCTTGGTAGCAGACACCATTTCAGCATCAATATCCAAAGCATGAACAACGCCCCGCACCATGGTAGCTGCCGGGACTGAAAACGTGCCATATCCGCACCCGAAATCCACCACGCACGCGCATTCGGAAGTGAGACCGAGACGCACGAGCGCCACCAGGGGATCAAAAAACGTCTGCCACATTTCTTCCGGCGGCATGCCACTTTCACGGGTCTTCATCGATGGGTGCTACCTTTGTTGATGTTCTCCGGGATGCGTTTGCCCATGCTGACGCGCACCTCGACCGAGTAGCCGAGCGAAGCGTAGAAGGCCTGAACGCTTTCGCTGCCTTCGATGATTTGCAGATTGATCTTCAGGCAACCGCGCGCGGCCAGGGCCTGCTCGGCTTTTGCAACAAGAGCGGAGCCAATTCCCCGATGACGATGGTGGGGTGAAACCGCCAAGGAGTAAAGCCAGCCGCGATGTCCGTCGTAACCCGCCATGATGGTACCCACGACGACTCCGCCACCGATCGCGACAAAAAACAGGCCGTCTTCCGTCGCGAGTTTCTTGTCGATCACGAGGTTAGGCTCGTTGTGAGCGGCTTCGTAACCAAAGACGGTCTGCCACAGCGCCATGACACCCTGGCGATGCGCTGAATTGTCAAACGGGACGATGAGGGACTTGCTCATATTGCTCACCGGGTGATGGCGGTTGCTCGTTCGGCGTTCATGCGGTCCCCGTAGTTGGCCAGGGCCGAAGGCTCGATGCCTGAATAAAGGAGCTGCTTCAGTGTTTCAACATTCTGATCGACTGAACTCTGATGCGTATCCACCTCGGCATCGTAGCCACAAAAGTTGTGGACTAGGTCCAGTTGCATCCTGGCGAATCCGATTTGCCGATCTCCGCGAGCCTGCTCCCGCCTCTCCAACTCATCCAGAGGACAGGAAACTTTGACAAAGTACACTTGAATGCCGGTGAGAGCCGTCGCGATCTCATCCATCCAATCTTTTCTTTCGATGACATGATCGATAATCATCGGAAAGCCACAGCTTGCGATGATTGGGAGTGAGCGATGAAAGGCGGACATGAGTGGCAGCAGGACCTTCGGGCGCAAGGCATTGTCCTTCAAGACGTGCTCCGGCGTCATGAAGATGAATTTGTCGTTGGAGACATAGAGCGTCGGCTCAGGCATGGCGCGCTGCAAGGCCGTCGCGAGTATGGTCTTCCCGGAACTCGACGTGCCATTGAGGAAGATGGCTGAGGCGCGATTCATGGTTTCGCTTCCGACTGCTTCTTGAGCTCAGCGCGGAAGGCGCTTTCCCGGTCCGACACATAGCGATGGTAGCCTTCGGCATCGACAAACGGATTGGCGGCATTGGGAGTCAAAGACGCGTACTTCTTTTCCATGCCGTAGTAGCTGCCATGCGCACCGAGAAATAGATCAACGGGCAGCGACTTCAGCACTTGAAAGCACTGCTCATAGTCGGTCGCAATATTCGGATAGGTCTTGTTGTTCACCAAGATGTAGCCGGGGTTCACATTCGGACTGCCGATGATGACCGCGTTCAATCGTTTGTTATTCTCCATCACCTGCATAGTCCAGGTGGTGCAGCCGCGCGTATGTCCCGGCGTCAGGTGGGCGACGAGGACCGAATTTCCGAGCTTCACCTGCTCGCCATCCTTGAGGACGCGGTCCACTTTGGCCGGCGGATACTGCGTGTAGTCTTTCTTCCCCAATCGGGATTTGGCGGAGCCACCATTCTCCACCGCCGGCGCATCCCCCTCCATGACCATGTATTTGGCGCCCGTGAGTTTGATGATCTCACCGCTGCCGGCGCAATGGTCCGAATGCGCGTGACTGATGAGGAGGATCCTGATATCGGCGAACTTAAAGCCGAGTTTTTCAACGCTGG
>JAXMIV010000386.1:0-2884 GCA_034377045.1 Prosthecobacter sp.
CCAATATCTCATGCCGCTGTCTAATATCGGCGAGCGATGAAACGCACGATCGCCTCAAGATCAGAGGCGGCATTCGCCGTCCAGATTAGGCCGTAGTCCATTGGCGAAGGTTCTTGACGACTTCCGCGTGGGAGATGAGACGGCCCTCACGAACGTCCGCCTCCGCTTCCTCCAGAGCGGCCAGCAGGGCGACTTCACTCTGAATGGCCGATAGGTCAGCGTCGTCCGGCATACGGCGGACCGTTTCCAAAACCAACTGTTTCGCACTCATGCCCGAATGTTACCGAAAGAGAACCTGCTTGGCAAGCCAAGGATTGCCCTCAAATCTACCCCAAAATGCCCCGCACCACATTGCCTGCCACGTCGGTGAGCCGCTCGTCGCGGCCGTTGTGGCGGAAGGTGAGGCGTTCGTGGTCCATGCCGAGAAGGTGGAGCACGGTGGCATGCAGATCGTGCACATGGACCTTGTCCTGCTCCGCGCGCAGGCCAAAGGGATCGGTGGCGCCGTGGGCGTGGCCGGGCTTCACTCCCGCGCCTGCAAAGACGGTGGTATAACCATAAGGATTGTGATCACGCCCTGTGCCTTTTTCACTCATCGGCATGCGGCCAAACTCACCACCCCAGATGACGAGAGTATCCTCCAGCAGGCCGCGTTGTTTCAAATCGCGAATCAACCCCGCGACGGGTTTGTCGGTACGCGCGCAATGCGTGGTATGGTTGTCGAGAACGTCCTCATGGGCATCCCAACCATTGGTATCGCCGGAATAAAGCTGCACAAAGCGCACGCCGCGTTCGATGAGGCGGCGGGCTAACAAACAGCGCGTACCAAAGTCGCGTGTCACCTCTTCATCGAGGCCATAAAGTCGTTTGGTGGCTTCCGTTTCGCTGGAGATATCCACCGCCTCCGGCGCGGCGCTTTGCATGCGAAAGGCCAGCTCATACGACTCCATGCGGGCGGCGAGCCGCGTGTCGTGATCGCGTTGACCGAGGTGAAGGCCATTCATCTGATGCAGAACATCCAGGGCGCTGCGCTGGCGGGCCGCCGTCATGTGCTCCGGCGGCTGCAGGTGCAGGATCGGATTGGCACCGGGGCGCATGGGAGTTCCCTGATAGGTGGCGGGGAGAAAGCCGCTGCCCCAGGCGGGCGGGCCGCCTTTGAGACCGCCGCCGGGGTCGGGCATCACCACAAAAGCGGGCATGTCGGCATTCTCGGAACCGAGGCCGTAGGCCACCCAACTGCCCATGCTCGGTTTGCCCATGAGGATGCTGCCCGTGTTCATCTGGTAGACGGACTGCGGGTGATTGACGCTGTCACCGTGGCAACTGCGGATGACGCACAGATCGTCGGCAATGCCCGCCATGTGCGGCAAGAAGTCACTGATCTCGATGCCGCTGCGACCGCGCGGGGCGAAGGGCTTTACTGGCGCGAGCAGTGGGTTTTGCGCCACCTTGCGCCGGGTCTCGAAGGTGCCGACGCTGTCCGGAAGTGGCTTCCCGGCGTAGCGGATGAGATCGGGCTTCGGATCGAACAGATCCACGTGGCTGGGGCCGCCGTGCATGAAGAGCCAAATCACCCGCTTCGCCTTGGCCGGAAAATCGGACCGGCGGGCCGCCAGGGGTTCAGCGAGATTCCGGGGGCTCGGCGCGGCGAGCAGTCCCTCCTGCCCCAGCATGTGCGCCAGCGCGATGCCGCCCAGGCCGCTCCCGGCGCCGCCGAGAAAGTGGCGGCGATTGAGATGATGCGGACAATCGCACGACATAAAGGTCTGAGACGTGGGTGCAGGGGCGCTTCTTGCAGGTTGGGCGCGCTACAATCCCTGCACCACCAGGCCCCGGATGCGCGCCGCTGATCCGTAGCTGGCAAAGCCGAAAGGGCGGCAGTGGTCGATAAAGCCCGGGCGCAGTCCGACGGTGCGGCCCTTGATGCTGACATTCACCACCAGCCGGTCGTCCACCCAAGCGCGCAATTCCTCGGGCCGCACTTCGAGGCGCAGGCGGTACCAGCGGCCGTTTGTGAAGCGCTGTTCGCTGCGTGTCTGGTTTTCATTGGCGTCTGAGAAATCGATGCTGGAGATCCCCGTCACCGTGCCGCCCCAACCGCCGAGGACGAAGGAGGCGTGCGAATTCCGGCCGCTCACTGGAAAGGTCACGGTGCCGAAAAAATCCTCTCCCTCCACGCGCATCGCCTCATAGTGGATCGAGTAGCCGCTGGCTGGCAGGCCCAAGGAATCCCAGGCCGCGAAAACAGCACCAGTCATCGGCTGGCCCTCCGCAAGGGTCAGCACGCCGTCTTTGACCGCGACCGGCCCCTCGTCGGGAATGCCGGCCTGCCGCCAGGAACCCGCGTGGGGAGATTCCAGCAGATTGATGGCCGTGACTGCCTTGGCCGCGGGTGGTGGTGGCGCCGAAGGGCCGCATGCCGACAACAGCCATGCCGGCAAGGGGAGAAGGAAAGAACGGCGATCCATAATAAGGTGACTATGCCATAGATCGCCAATGACCGGCAAAGCCCGTGTGGCGTTTCCTCATTTCTTCAGAATCACAAAAGCCAGGTAAGGTTTGCGCAATTGGCGCCAGTCGTCGGATCGCTGCATGAAATGGCGGCTCAGGAACCCGAAACTCCAACCCAGCATCAAGGGCCGCCAACGTCCCGAGAGCCGGGATGCCAGCCGGTGGTGAATATCATCCGGTTGATAGCGGACCTCACCCAGGAAAGTCATGGCTTCCACCTTCAGGCCCGAAGGCTCGATCAGCCGGGAACGAAGCGTAGCCTCGTCGTAGAACCTTTGGAAAAAGGCGGGTTCGCTCCCCGTTGCGTTGCCCCCGTAGCTGGGGCCGGATTTGGTTTCCTCGAAGCCCTCACGGCTGAAAGGCACGCTGAAGC
>JAXMIV010000387.1:0-4487 GCA_034377045.1 Prosthecobacter sp.
GGACCGCACACCATGGTCTCGCCGGACGGACTCCACTGGACGCGCCTGAGCAAGGAGCCGATTTGCAAGTCCAATGACGTGATCACGGCCTACTATGATGAGGCGCGTAAATTGTACATCGCCTTTCCCAAGCACAGCACACCGGTGCGTGGCGGGCCGGTACGGCGCTGTTTTGCCCTAACGACAAGCAGCGATTTCATCACCTGGACGCAGCCGCGCTACGTTTTGACGCCTGACCAGCGGGATGATGCGGGCACTCTGGCGCGGGTGGAGGAGGTGCGGTCGCTGCTCGATGTGCCGGATGATCCAGCCCTGATGCGCACGGAGTTTTACGGCGTGGCGGTGCATGTGGCGGAGAGTTGTACGCTGGCCTTTCCGTGGATGTTTTCGATCAACAACAACGCGCGCTACGGCAATCACGAAGGCCCCGGTGAAGTGCAACTGGCGGTGACGCGCGATCTGCAAACTTGGGACCGGCCGTTTCGGACGCCGATCATTCCACGCGGCAAAGTCGGCGAATGGGACTGCGGTTTTTTCACCACACCGGCCCAGGCGCTGACGGTGGGCGATGAGGTCTGGCTCTACTACAGTGGGTCCAATTACACCCACGGCACACCCTGCCTGTACCGAAGTGAGGGCACGGGGCGGGGCAGCAAGTACACGAGCAGCATCGGCTTGGCCAAATGGAAGCGGGATCGTTTTGTTTCCGCGGATGCGGGCGCCGATGGCGGTGTGCTGACGACAGTGCCGATCAAGTATCGAGGCAAATCTTTGGAACTGAACGCGGTCACGGATACGGGTGGGGAGATCGTGGTGGAGATGCTGGATCTGCACGGGAAAGTGCTGGGCCGGACTAAGCCTTTCAGCGGTGATGATCTGCGGCACCAGGCGGACTGGCTGGACGATCCGCACGTGGATCAAATGGCGGGCAAGCCGGCGAGCTTGCGTTTTCATTTGAAGAGCGCGCGGTTGTTTGCTTTTGCGTTTCGGGATCGGTGACCGTCTTCATAACTGCCTGCCAATTTATGGAAGTGAACAAATCTATTTCAGCGACATCCCCCTCACCCTTGCCCTCTCCCCCGTTCCGGGGGCGAAGGAATGGCGACTTGGGCTTCGCTATCCTGGAGATAATGAACAATGACAACGGGCTTTCCTCGCCCCTTTGGGGAGAGGCCAAGGTGAGGGGCTGCTTTGATCGTTGCACCCCACGTTAAACACTCCTCATGAAACGCTATCAAGTCGGCATCATTGGTTCCACCAAGCACGGGGGTCGTGGGCATGGAGACCGACCGGCGGCATCCCTTGCAAGTTTAAGAGGAAGCATCTTATGAAATACCTGATTGGACTGCTCTTTCTGTTAGGCTCATCATGGCTGCCGGCCGCTGAGCCGCCCCGGCAAACATCGGGCGATACTTTGGTGCAACCGGCATGGGAGAACCTCTTGACGATCACCGTGGGGCCTGGAGAAGGCGCGGTCATTCGCGGCGATACGGAGAAGGCGCTGCAGGCCGCGGTGGATTATGTGGCGCGCTTCGGGGGCGGCACCGTGAAGATTTTGCCGGGGACGTATCGGCTGCGCAATTCCGTGTTTCTTTGTTCCAAAGTGCGGCTGGTGGGGCAGGGGGAGGAAACGGTGCTGCTCAAGGAGCCGAGCGTCATGACGACACTGGCCGCGGACAGTGACTGGTTTGACCAGGAGATCACGCTCAGCGACGCCACGGGCATTGAGCTTGGCGACGGTGTGTGTTTGCGCACGAAGGATCCGCAGAACGGCGTGCAGGAGGTGCTGAAGCGTACGCTCGTGGCGCGCACTGGCAACCGCTTCAAGTTGGACAAGGCCCTGCGCAAAAATGTCTGGCGGCTGAATGGTGGCACGGTCTCCACGCTCTTTCCGATCCTGAGCGGTGAATTGATTGACGATGTGATCATCGAGGATCTCACTTTGGATGGGAATCGCGAGCACAATGCCGAGTTGGATGGCAACTACGCGGGGTGCATCTTTTTGCAGGACTGCAATCGCATCACCATGCGCGGCGTCCATGCGCGCAACTACCACGGCGACGGGATCAGTTGGCAGATCTGCCATGACGTGCTGGTGGAGAATTGTGTGAGCGAAGGTCACAGCGGACTGGGATTGCATCCGGGCTCCGGTTCCCAAAGGCCGGTCATTCGGGATAACATTCTACGCAACAATGGCATCGGCATCTTCTTCTGTTGGGGCGTGCGGTATGGCGTGGCGGAGCGCAATCGCATCGAAGGCAATCGCGTGGGAGTCTCCATCGGCCATCATGACACGGACAATGTCGTGACGGGCAATACCATCACCGGCAGCGGCGAAGTGGGCATTTTGTTTCGCCCGGAGCGAGGGGCCGAGTTTGCCGGGCATCGCAATCGCATTGAGTCGAACATTTTGCGCGACAATGGCGGGGACAAGGCCGCCGCGATTGACATCCAGGGCGGCACCGAGGGCATTCGCATCATTGGCAACACCATTGAGGAAACTCGGGGGAAAGCAGCGCGCAGTGCGGTGCGCCAAGGAGCGGAGACCAAGGATATCGTGGTGGAGGACAACACGATCAAGGGCTTTAACCGCGAGATCGAAAAGAAGTGAAAGCGCTTTTCCGATGAACTACGACGGCATCATTCTGGGCAGTGGTCACAATGCGTTGGTGCTGGCGTGCTATCTCGCGCGCAGCGGCGTGAAGGTCGCGGTCATTGAACGCGCGGCCGTGGCAGGGGGCGGATTGGCGACGGTCGAGTTCCCTGAAGGCGCGGGCTTTCAGCACAACACGCATTCGTTCTTTCACCGGGCTTTGAATGTGATGCCTTGGTACCGTGATCTTGAATTGGAACGGCATGGCGCGCGCTACATCGAGCCGGAATTGAACGTGGCGATGATTCTTCCCGATGGCCGCGCCATGGAATGGTGGACGGATTTGCAGCGATCCATTGATTCGATCCTCCGATTCTCGCGCAAGGATGCGGATACGGTGCGGCGCTGGGCGGAGGAGTTCCGGCCCATTGTGGAGCGCATCCTGATACCTGAAGCGCAGTCGCCGCCTTTGGATCCAGTGGCACGGCGTGCGGCGTTGCTGCAAACAGCGTTAGGCCGGAGGTTGCTGGAAATCTCGGCGCTGTCGCCTTTGGAATTCGTCGAGCGCGAGTTTGAGCATCCGGCGGTGCGCGCGGGCATGCTGTTTTTCAATGGCCTGCGCGAGGTGGATTTGCGGTTAAAGGGTTTCGGGCATACGATTCCGGCGCTGCTGGCCAGCCGGCACAAGGCACAGATGTGCATTGGCGGTTCCGCGCGCCTGGCTGAGGCGCTGGTCGAAGATCTGCGTGAACACGGTGGTGAAGTGCTGTTGCAGGTGGAGCCGCGATCCATCCTCATGCGCGACGGGCGGGCGGTGGGTGTGGAGTTGCGGGATGGCGAACGCCTCGAAGCGAGTCGTTTCGTCGCCTCCGGCCTGAACCCGCAGCAGACCTTCATCGATCTCATCGATGCGGATGTGGCGCCCAGTCATTTGCGCGAGCAGGCTGCCGGTTTCGAATACAATCTGCTGGCGCCGCTGTTTGCGCTGAATCTGAACCTGCGCGCGCCGCCGCGTTATACGGCCGCGGAGCAGAATCCGGCCTTGGACAGCGCTTTCATGGTCATCCTTGGTTTGGAGGATTGGCGGCAGTTTCATGAGATCGTCGCGGCGCATGAGCGCGGCGAAATTCCGCGCACCGTCATGTGGGGCGCGGCGCCGACGGTGTTTGATCCGTCGCAAGCTCCACTGGGGCATCACACCGCCTTCATGTGGGAGAAACTGCCCTTCGCGTTGCGGGGGGATGCGCAAAATTGGCGGCAACAGGCCCGCCAACACGCCAACGACATGCTGAAGCTGTGGACCCAGTATGCGCCTAACATTGAGCATGATTTGGAGGCGCAGTTCGAGCGCACCCCGTGGGACATCCAGCATGATTACCCCAACATGCGGCGCGGCGATCTGCTGATTGGCTCCTTCGCCAACGGCCAGATCGGCGGGCATCGGCCGTTTCAAGGCGCTGGAAACTACCGTACGCCCATTGAAGGCCTATATCTCTGCGGCGGCTCGACCCATCCGGGCGGCAACGTGACGGGCCTATGCGGCTACAGCGCCGCAAGAGTGTTGCACGCGGACCTGGGGCTAAAGACTTGGTGGCAGTTCCCAGATATCGAAGCGGCGCTGGCGAGGTGTTAAAAGAGACGCAGTACGTACCTCAACATTCCGAGGTTTAGTTGGTGCTCTTGCCGCATGGGGTACCCACTCAACATCGGAATGTTGAGGTACGTGCCGCTGTGTCGTGAAGTGTTGCTGCGTCGGTTGGCTACCACACAAGGGGACGACCGGACTTTGCCACGGTCATCCTACATCCGCTCCGCTTGTCTTCGCGTGAACAAACCATTGCCAACACTCCCAAATGGAACGTCATTATGGCATGGAGATCTTCCCAAGCGATCC
>JAXMIV010000388.1:0-4271 GCA_034377045.1 Prosthecobacter sp.
CGCCGCTGACCTTGGATCTCACACTCGATGCGACGACGAACTCGCTGGCGGGTACGCTTGAAGATGTGGCGGCCAATTCGGTGGCGGTCACGGGCTGGCGCAATGCGTGGAATAGCATCACGAACAAGGCCACGGCCTTCAAGGCCCTGCATACGTTTTGTCTGGAGCAGCCTGATCCCGACGCGGCTTTGCCCGGAGGGCATGGCTATGGTTCCTTCACGGTCATTGAAGGCACGGGCGCGCTCACCGTGGCCGGTAAACTGGCGGATGGCAGCGCCTTTACCACGGTCACCTTCATGGGCCAGCAGGGACAGGTATTGCTCTATCAATCCCTCTACGCCAATCTGGGCGCCTTCAGCGGCATGCTGACCGTGGTTCCCGGCGGCACCCCCGCCGATAACACGCTTACCGGCGCGGCAAGCTGGATCAAGCCGGCGGCGCCGGCGGCCTCGATGGACACGGTTCATCGCGCAGGATTCGGCCCGCTGCCGATCACGATTGACGGCGGCGCTTATCCCATTCTCGCTCCTGGCGCCGTGGTCATGGGCCTGCCGAACACGGCGAACAACGCCAAGTTGGAGTTCACTGGCGCCGGCTTGGACGAAGAAGGCAAAGCGTTCAACCTCACCTTCAACCTGCTGAATCCAAGCGCCACTGGTCTAACCAACAAGGCCACTTTCCCGGCGATCAATCCCAACAAGGTCACCATGCCGATCATCACGCCCGCGACCGGAGCCTTTGGCGGCGACTTCACGATCGCCGGTACGACTCCGGACTTGAACCGCAAGGTGGCCGTCCTGGGGCTGATCGTGAAACGTCCGGGGGGCGTGCAGGGCTGCGGCTTCGCCCTGCTGCCGAAGCTGCCGGTGCCGCCGCAGACCGTGGATACTTCACCGAAGAGATCCGTACGCGTGGTCTTGAGCGCCGCACCGTAGAGAGACGTGGGCCTTGAATCTTCCCAAGCACTCATGATCACCTCGCTGCTCCAGCAAGCGACCTGCCATCTGCCGGAGGCTCTTGACTGGTTGCGGCGGATGGTTGGGATCAATAGTTTTACCTCGAACGCCGCCGGCGTCGACGAACTTGGTGCGTTGACTGCGGCGTGTTTTGAGCCGCTCGGTTTTAGCGCGCAACCCCTTGAGTCCGCGCACCCGGATTACGGCAGGCACCTTTTTCTGCACCGGCCGCCGACGCAGCTTAGCAGCGCCACCCAACCCATCGTCCTGGTCACGCACCTGGACACGGTCTTCCCGCCTGAGGAGGAGATCCTGCACGAGTTTCATTGGCGTGAGGCGTCCGAAGAGGGCCGCATCTACGGTCCGGGGGTCGTGGACAACAAGGGCGGCACCGTCCTGATCTGGCTGATGCTGCGCACGATGAAGGACGTCCTGCCCGAGCTTTTCGAGCGGACTCATTGGATCATCGCGGCCAATGCCGCGGAGGAGGTCATTGGCTCGGACTTTGCTGATCGCACCCGCGAACTCGTGCCCCACGGCGCGCGCGCGGTGCTGGTCTTTGAAGGCGGGCCGCGTGTGGGCGGCGACTACCACCTGGTGACTTCGCGCAAAGGCCGGGCTGAATATCGGATTTCCTGCACGGGCCGGGCGGCGCATGCCGGCAGCAGCCACGCGGAAGGCATCAATGCCGTGGTGGAGCTGGCGCGCGTGCTGCCCCAGGCGGCCGACCTGACCGACTACGCCCGCGAGGTCACGGTCAACATCGCCAGCATCCGCGGCGGTACGGTTCTCAACCGCGTGCCCCATGAAGCCGCCGCCGACCTGGAGATCCGCGCCTTTGACCCGGGGGTCATGCGCGAGGTGGAAAATGGCCTCCTGGCGCTTGCGGGTCTGACGCCCACCGGGGCAGCCATCGCTGTGCAGTGTCTCGGGCATACCCCGGCCTGGCCCGGCGGGCCGGACACGGAGGCTCTGGTCCGCGACTGGCAGGCCGCAGCCGAGGGCTTGGGCCTGCGGGTGGTGCCGGTCTCGCGTGGCGGTCTCAGCGATGCGAATTACCTCTGTGATCTCGGCCCGACCCTGGACGCCCTGGGTCCGTTCGGTGGCAACGCCCATTGCTCCGAATCCAGCGCCGACGGCAGCAAAGTGCCCGAATTCGTCGACCCCGGTTCGCTGGTTCCAAAGGCCGCGCTCAATGTCCTTGCCCTGCAGCGCCTCCTCGAAGATTGAAAGTGAAACACTTTTGTCAGTTGCCAAACGGCTCTGTCTAGCCTTTCTAGCCCGTCCGGGCCGCCTTGGTCCACCCTTCCAACACGATGCCGCCAGTTCTCTCAGACGCTCCAGCAGCCAAGGCCAGTGCCCAGGCAGCGCCGCGTCCCGTGCCGGAGCGCTTCATCGTGTCACGGGGCACCTTGCGCTGGGACCGCTTCATGAGTTCCGCCATCGTCTTTGGCGGCATCGGCATCATTGTGGCGGTATTGGGGATCTTTGCCTTCATCCTCCTGGAAATCGTGCCTCTATTCCAGTCGGCGCGGGTTGAGCAGAAGGTGAGCGTGGCTCTGTCCGCTCCCCAAGGCGCGCTGACAGGCCTGGATGAATGGTCGGAGCTGCCGTTCTATTTTGATGGCGGCGCTGAGGTGGTTTTTCAGCCCGCCAAGGGCGGACCAGCCATCAAAGTCCCGACCGGACTGTCGGCGGAAACGAAGATCACGGCCAGCGACTACGATGCCCTGAGAAAACGCATCCTCATCGGCACCGACGACGGCAGGGTGGGATTCCTCGGAATTCATTATCAGCCTCAGTATGACGTTTCGGGAATCCGCACTGTCATGCCTTCCGTGACCGCGGAGGCATTGCAACCGCTGCGCGAAGTGGCCGCCGCCGCGCCTATCCGAACTGTCGCCTACGCGGATGCCGGAGATCGCAAGCTCTTTGCCGCCATCCAGGAGATCGATGGCCGGCGCACGATCACCACCATGAGCTTGCGCCAAAAAAAGTCGCTGATGGGCAAGGGCAAAATTGGTGTCGACCGGCGTGACGATCTTACCGCCCTGCTGCAAGGGCTGACGCCTGTGCGCCTGTTGATCGGCGGCACAGCGGACAGTCTGGTCATGCTGACGGATCACGGCGAGGCGCTTTATTTCTACCTGGGCGCCGCGGGCTGGGAGTTGCGCCAGCGCTTTACCCCCTTTCCCGAGGGTGGGATGAACGGCATCGACTTTCTCTTTGGCGATGTCAGCCTCGTCTCCTATGGCCGCACTGGAAAGGTGCGCATTCACAGTCTCTTCGTGCCTGAAGGCGGCGCCACCCGGCTCTTCGGCCTAACCAAAGAGTTTCAACCGATCCATGGCCCGATCAACTACTATCAGGCCAGCCAGCGCAACAAATCCTTCCTCGTCGGCAACGAGCGTGAAGCCGCTCTTTGTTATGCCACCACGGCCAGCGTCCGGAGCAGTCTGGCGCTGCCCTTTGAGGCAGTCTCGGTCGCCATGGATGCGAAGGCGGAACATATTGGCTTACTCGACAAGAAAGGCTTGATGCACCTGTATGTCGTGGATGATCCGCATCCGGAGGCGGGCTGGAGGGCTTTCTTTGGCAAGGTCTGGTATGAAGGTTTTGCCAAGCCAAAGTATGAGTGGCAATCCACGGGAGGCACAGATGACTTTGAGCCGAAGCTCTCGCTGGTGCCGTTGATCGTTGGCTCACTGAAGGGGACTCTGTATGCGATGATCTTCGCGGTGCCGATTGCGCTGCTGGCCGCCATTTACACGGCGCAGTTTTTGTCACCCCGCATGAAGCGCATTGTCAAGCCGGCGATGGAGATCATGGCGTCGTTGCCTTCGGTGGTGTTGGGATTCCTGGCGGCGCTGTGGCTGGCGCCCTTGATCGAAACTCGCGTGCCTTCGGTGTTGCTGGTGATCGTGGCGATTCCGATCTCCGCGATTCTCCTGGGCTGGATTTGGGGCAGGGTGCCGATCGCGCTGCGCAATCGTTTGCCTAAAGGCTCCGAGTATTTGTTGATCGCTCCCCTGATGATTGCCCTGGCGGTTGCAGGCTGGAAGCTTGGGCCGGAATTGGAGCGGCTGTGCTTCGTCGCCACCATGCCGGATGGCCATCAAATCGCCGACTTTCGCCTGTGGTGGCCGCATTTCACGGGCATGCCTTTTGACCAGCGCAACTGCCTTGTCGTCGGGTTCATGATGGGTTTTGCGGTGATCCCCGTGATCTTCACGATCGCTGAAGATGCGTTGTCGAATGTGCCGCCGTCGCTCACCTCCGCTTCCGAGGCTCTCGGCGCCTCGCGCTGGCAGGTGG
>JAXMIV010000389.1:0-2985 GCA_034377045.1 Prosthecobacter sp.
GATTGCGCCAGCACGCGGCCCGGCGGGAGCAACGTAGCGACGCGCTGGAGGACGGCGGCGGACATGCGCGCGGCTTAGCCGAGGATTTGCTTCAGAGCTGTAAGCACCAGGTCCACATTGCGCACCGTTGAGCCGTGGCCCATCAGGCCAATGCGCCACGCCTTGCCCGCCATCACCCCGAGCCCGGAGCCGATCTCAATGCCGTATTCTTCGAGAAGACGTTTGCGCGTGCCCGCGTCATCCGCGCCCTCGGGAATGCTGATGCAGTTCAGGGTGTGCAGCGAATGTTTCGGAATGTAGCTAAGCCCCATCGCTTCCAGGCCGGCGCGCAGTCGCTGGTACATCTGCGCGTGGCGCGTGATCCGGTTGTCCAAACCTTCCTCGAGCACGATCGCCAGCGCCTCACGCAGGGCATAGGTCATATTGATCGGCGCGGTGTGATGATAAACCCGGCCGCCACCACCACCGGTGTAGTACTTGCGCAGCATTGAGACATCCAGGTACCACGACTGCGGCTTGCTCTTGCGCGCATCCATCCGCGCCAGCGCGCGTTCTCCAAAGCTCACCGGTGAAAGGCCGGGCGGGCAGCTCAGGCACTTCTGCGTACCGCTGTAAATAGCATCAATCCCCCAGTCATCGACCCGCAACTCATGCCCGCCCAGACTTGTCACCGCATCCACGATCAGCAAGGCTCCCCGGCCATGCACGAGTTCTGCCAGTCCTTTGAGTGGCTGATGCGCCCCTGTGCTCGTCTCCGCGTGCACAATGCCGACCAGCTTGGTCTTTGGATGCTGTTCCAGCGCCGTCGCGATCTGCTCTGGCGTGATGATATCTCCCCACGCGGCTTCCACTGTGTGGACCGTTGCGCCGCAGCGTTCCATCACATCCTTCATCCGCCCGCCAAAGACGCCGTTGACGCAGACGATCACCTCGTCGCCATGCTCGATTAGGTTGGTCGCCACACACTCCATGCCCGCCATGCCGGTTCCGCTCACGGGAAAGGTGAGTGCATTTTTCGTTAGGAACACCTGCCGGAGAAACTCGCAGGTTTCGTCCATGATCGCCAGGTATTGTGGGTCAAGATGGCCGAGCGTCGGCGCGCCGAGCGCGCGCAACACGCGGTGCGGCACGGGGCTGGGGCCGGGGCCCATAAGGATGCGTTCGGCGGGAAATAGCGTGGGAGGGGTGCTCATGAGTCGGTTGGTTGGGCGTGCGCGGATTCTCGCATTGTTACCTTTCCAACCCCTTGAGAGGCAAGCTCTTAAAACGTAGCGACAATTTTTTGCTCCCGATCGGAAAGTAGTAATAGCTCAGCAGTGCTCGCTCCCCATCGATCGTCACGCTGGTGTACGCGTAGGTGATCGCCGGGTCGGACTCGATATTCACCGGCTTGGACCAGGTCTTGCCCTCATCATGGGAAACCACCGCCGCCAGGGGCGTGCGCGGGCCGCCGTGATTCGCCCCCAGCACGGTCTTTTCGGGGTTCGTCCAGGCCACGTTCGGATTCCACACCAGCAGCCAATCGCCGCTCTTGGGAATTCTTGCCAGCGTTGACGGCGCTTCAGGCGCTTCGACCGACCACGGCTTGGCTTCCGTCCAGGTATCGCCGCCATCGCTGGAATACGCATGCCAAAGGTAACCCGTCTGGGTGCGAATGATCTGCATCACGCGGCCGTCCTTCAGTTCAATAAGTCCCGGTTCCATGGCCCCGCGCTTCGGCGCGGTCAGCATCGTTCGCCCGCGCTTCCAGGTGTGACCGTCATCGTCGGAATAATACACCACTGTGCGAAAATCATCATGCTTTGTCGAAACCTGCTGCGTACTCGAAATCGGCGCCAGCAACCGTCCGTTCTTCAATTGCAGGACCCGCGCATTGTTCATGACGTGATAGCCTTCCTCGGGCGTGATCAGCGTCGGCTCGCCAAAGGTGGCCGCGTCATCTTTAGAGCGGCGGACATAAAGCTTCAGATCTGTCAGGGAATTCTTGCGCAGGAAGAAAAACAAGATGTCCCCCGAATGCGCACGCATCAAACTGACGGACATGACATTCGCCTTGCCGTCGTTCTCTTGCAGCGTGAAGCGCGGCCCCCACGTGCGGCCGCCGTCCGTCGATTTCGCGGCGGAGATGCGCGCTGCCGCATGGTCCTCGGCGCCTCCGTAAAAGTCGGACCAGGCCGCGAGCAAGCTACCGTCTTTCAGCACCACGACGTCCCCCTCCGACTGGCGCGGATTCTCGGGTGTCGACTCAGCGATGAATGATTCGATCACACCCGCTTCCGCCGGGGCTGAAGCGGCTGCCGTCAGGAAAAGGAAAATCGCCAGAAATGCTCGCGTGATCATCATGCGAAGCTGATACAGGCGGTCAGAGGTACTTCTATCCTAGCGTTGCAGCAGGGCTTCCACCGCGGCCAGGGGAATGCCGACAAGGTTCGGGCGATAGCTCAGTTCATAGCCAATTTCATAGATCGCCTTGTCGAGAAGGAACAGATCGAGCAGCGTTTGCGTGGTTCCCGTATCCTTGGGAATAAACCCAGCGCTCCCGGCGGTGGCAAAGTAGGCATTGAGGTATTGCTGGCTCACCACTGCCACCCATTGTTGCGCCCAAGGCTGCAAAAACGCCAGTTCTTCAGCAGCCATGCGCTGCAGGGCCGCCGCAGCCGCGTAGTCAAAGGAACGCACCATGCTCGCCACATCGCGAAGGGCGGAGCGCTTCATGCGCCGCTCGCTCAAGGACAGGCGCGGTTCGCCTTCGAAATCGATGACCACGAAATCATGGCCGGTATTCAAGACTTGGCCCAGGTGAAAGTCCCCGTGCAACCGAGTGAGGTTGGCATCTACCCGGCACTTGAGCAGCCGGCCAAAGACTTCCAGGACACCTTGCTCTTGCGCCAGTACCGATTGGGCAATCGGGCGCACGGTTTCCGGCAGCGAAGGCATCTGCCGTTTCAGTTCGCGGAACAACCGCGCCGCATTGCCCCGCATGCT
>JAXMIV010000390.1:0-8836 GCA_034377045.1 Prosthecobacter sp.
AGCCTGGCAGCATTCCGGCGAGCCTTTACCAGTTCGCCGGCTACGACGGCATCATCATCAGCGACGTGCCCGCGCATCAGGTTGGCGAGCCCGCCATGAATGCCATGCGCGATTACGTCGACAAACTCGGCGGCGGCCTCATCATGCTCGGCGGCCCGAATTCCTTCGGCGTCGGCGGTTATTACCGCACGCCCATTGAAGACATTCTTCCTGTTAGGTTAAAATCCCCGGACGAAGAGGAAAAACAAAGCGCCGCCGTCGCCCTCGTCATCGACCGCTCCGGCTCCATGGCCGGTGAAAAACTCGAGATGGCAAAAAGCGCCGCCATCGCCACCGCCGAAGTGCTGGGCCGCAACGACTTCATCGGCGTCTACGCCTTCGATTCCGAGGCGCATGTCGTCGCCCCGATGACCAAGCTCACCTCCACCGCCGCGATCGCCGGGCAGATCTCCTCCGTGGCCTCCGGGGGCGGCACCAATCTCCAACCCGCCTTTCAGCAGGCCCGCGAAGGTCTCCAGCGCGTGAAAGCCAAGGTGAAGCACATGATCATCCTCACCGATGGCCAGACCGCCGGCACCGGCTATGAAGCCATGGCCTCCCAATGCCGTGGCGAAGGCATGACCATCTCCACTGTCGCCATTGGCGAAGGCTCCCACGTCGCCCTCCTTCAGGCCATCGCGGCCTCCGGTGGCGGCCAGTCCTACAGCACGGTCGATGCCGCCACCATCACCCGCATCTTCACTCAGGACACGCTCATGCACACGGGCCGCATGATTCGCGAGGAGCCTTTCGAGCCGCAGATGGTGGAGAAGCACCCTATCCTCAGCGGCTTCGACAAATTTGAAACCCCTTTGTTAGGCTACGTCAAGACCATCCGCAAATCCACCGCCCAGGTCCCTCTCGTCACCGACCTCGGCGATCCCCTGCTCGCCCACTGGCGTTACGGACTCGGCAAAGTCACCGCCTTCACCAGCGACGCCAAAAGCCGCTGGGCTTCCCTCTGGATCACCCGCTGGCCCGGCTACGGCCGCTTCTGGTCCCAGGTCCTCCGCGAAACCGCTCGCCCCCCGCAAGGCCGTCACATGGACCTCGCCACCGAAATGCGCGGCAGCGACGCCTTCGTCCGCGTCGACCTGCTCGAAGACGCCGGCACCCGCGGCAACGACGCCCGCGTCGAGGCCGAAGTCTTCTTCGTCGCCGCCGATGCCCTCGGCTCGCCTCTCAAACCCGTACAGAAGATGACGTTAGGCCAAAGCGGTCCCGGCCTCTATGAAGGCAGCTTCCGTCCCGACCAGCCCGGCGTTTACCTCATCCGCGCCCAGAGCGGCGCCGAAATGGTCTCCGCTGGCGTCGTCCACAACCCCAGTTCCGAAGCCAGCCTCGGCACCATCAACGAATCCATTCTCAAAGAAGCCGTCACCCTCACCGGCGGCGCCCTCCTCACCTCCGCCACCCTGCCCGACCTCGCCAGCACCCGCGCCGCCCAATACATCGAACTTTGGCCTCCCCTCGTCATCGCCCTCCTCCTCCTCTTCCTCCTCGACATCGCCCTTCGCCGCTGGGAACACGTCGTCGGCCTCTACGAAGTAACCCGCGGGATGCTCCCCAAACGTCAGGCACCATCGCCCCGCGTGCAATCAGACATTTAGTTAGTCCGTTGAAATCCGCCCCAAGGAAACGATGGCTGACAGCGTAACAATATTATCTCTTGTTACGCTGTCAGCAATGCTCGGTGCGTGTGGAGGGAGTCGTTAACTCATTCCGACGCAGCCGCCTGTTCGATGACCACCTTGCCCGACAAAATTGGCGAGGTGCTGATCGTCTGGCCCGTGATCGGAATCTGCGGCAGCAGGAAGTACCCAACCGCCTTCGTATCGCCGGAGGGTGGCCGGACGATCATGCCCTGAAAGGTCACCCTGCGCGTGAGGACCGGAGCCGGCTCCACCAAGGTGAATGTGCCGCCGATCAGGCCGGTGTACTTGTTCAGGATCAGCGTATCCTTGCCGGGATTCCCAGCGCTTCCAGCAGTCGCCATCACCACGGTTTTCGCAGAGGTGTAGGTGAAGGCGCTGACATCAGGATCCGTCGCGGACTCCTGCAATCCGCCGTCCATGAAGCGCAGAGCAGCCGAGCCAGTCTCGGGCAGTCCCGCCACAATCCCTTTGGCGGAGCTAGCCGCGAGATACTTGCCATACACATTCAGATTGATGGGCCCGAAGGCAGCCGCATACGTGCGCGTGGTCGTGGTGGGTTTCAGCCAGGTCAGCGTGCCGGAGATCGTGTTCCCGAGAAACAGCAAATTCGCATCTTCGGTTAGGTCAACCTTGCCGGCAAGCGAGCCGCGGTTGCCGTAAAGCGAGCTGTAGATGGCAATCTCACCACTCGGTCCAATAAAACCCGCGCTGGTAAAAGCGGTGCCATCGGCAGCCTTGCCGCTCACCGTGAGCGTGCCCGCGGCGGCAACGGTGAACGCGGCATAACCGCTGCCTTGCGGGATGTTCACCAATCCGTCGTCAGCCGCATCCGCGAGATCAATGCCGATGGTGTAGTAGCCCATGCGTGTGCTCGCCGGATGCGCGGCACTCCAGGTCGAACGCCAGCCCGTCACCGCCGCTGCGCCGTGAGTGCCAGTGACCAGTTGTGCTGTGCCATCGAAGGTGAGGGCAAGGGTGCCGGCGCCCACCACCGCCTGCAGTTGCGGAGCCGTGGCCGCAAGATACCCCACAATGGACTTCGTCGTGATTCCCGTGGTAATCCTCGCGGTGTAATAACCCCTGGTCGTGATCGTCAGATTCAAACGGCCGCCGAGATTGCCATTGGCCACCGGATCGCGGGCAATGACGCCGGTAAAGCTGCCGACAAATCCCGCCGGCAGCGGATTGACCACAAGTGGCGCAATGACGATGTCACTGGTACCACCGGGATTGGTGGCCTTCACTTGCACCTGGAAGGTGCCGGAAACCGTGGGTCGGCCACTGATAACACCCGTCGCCGCGGCATACGTCAGGCCCGTGGGCAGCTTGGTGATGTTGAAACTCTTGGGGTAGTTCGTGGCGCTGACGGTATAGGTGTAAGGCACCCCAATCGTAGTAACGCCAAGCGTGATCGGATTTACCACCGGTTTCAGATACGTGGCGGTCACCGTCATGGCAAAGTCCTGCGTCAGCACGAGCCCGAGGCTGTCCGTGATCGCGACCGTGAAATTGAAGGTCCCTGCCTGTGTGGGCGTGCCGCTGAGCAAACCCGTGCTGGCGAACTTCATGCCCGTTGGCAGCGCGCCGGCCTGTAGCGCCCAGGTATACGGCCCGGTGCCGCCCGTGGCGGCAAAGGCTTTGGTGTAGGCCAAAAGCTTCACCCCCGCGATCAGCGGCGAGGTCGTCGTGATCGTGATCGGCGTTGCTTCAATAATGAGGCTGAAAGACTTCTCCAGCGTGCGCGCGGCGCTGTCGGTCACCAGCGCCGTAAAGTTGAAGAAACCCACCGCCGCCGGCTCCCCGCTCACCACCCCATCAACGCTGAGGCTCAAGCCGTCCGGAAGGGCTCCATCGCTGACGCTCCATGTGTAAGGACCGGTGCCTCCGGTCACGGCAAGCCCCTTGGAGTAGCTCAGATTCAAAACCCCCACAGGCAAAGCAGTAGCGGTGGTGATATTGAGCGGCAGGGGGTCAATGATGACCGTGAACGATTGCTCGGCAGTGGTCAGGTCGCCGTCGGTCACCCGCGCGGTAAAATCAAACGTGCCCGCCATCGTTGGCGTGCCGGCCAACGCACCCGCACTGCTCAATGTTAGACCAGCGGGCAAGACACCGCTGGTCACCGACCAGGCGTAAGCAGGCGTGCCGCCGATCGCCGTGAGCGTCGCGCTGTAAGCCAGGCCGACCCTGCCATTGGCCAACGACGGCGGGCCGCTGACGGTGAGCGGCGTACTCGCGATGTTGAGCGTGATCATCTTGCCGCTGGTCGCGTTGACGCTGTCAGTCACCCGCACGGCAAAGGTCGAGGCGCCCGGGGTCGTCGGCGTGCCCGCCAGCAGGCCTTGACTGCTTAAGGTTAGACCTGGGGGCAACGTACCGCTTAGCAGCGACCAGGTATAAGGCGCCGTCCCACCCGTTGCCGTGAAGCTGGCCGAATACGCCGAACTCACGGCCCCCCCTGTCAAGGGGGTGGCGGTGGTGATTGTCGGCGCGGCGGCACTGGACTTTTCCAACCAGTCCGCCACGTCGTTGTCATTGGCATCCACCGTACGCAGCAGATTCAGCCGGCCATGGGTCGCCACCTTCGTCGAAAGCCCCGTCTTCACATCGACGCTGCTGAGGATGCGCTGGACGCGCTGCGTCACCGTTTCACTCGGAAAGTTCATCGCGGCAAAGGCCACCGCCCCAGTGACATGCGGCGTCGCCATCGATGTCCCCTCCAGAAACTGGTAGTCAGACACCATCACCAGCGATCCTGTCGTCGGCAGCGCGGCCTTGATGGCGAGTCCGTCCGCGCGCGAGATTGACCTCGTCGGCACCCAGTTGCTGGCCGATTGCAGCGTGCCGAGGAAGCTGCCGCTGACGTTATTGTACACAATCACCGCAATCGCTCCCGCGTTCATCGCATTCCTGGTCTTCTCCACGAATGTCAACGTCCCGCGTTCAATGAGGGCGATGTTGCCGCTGACCCCCGCGGGGAAATCCGCCGGGTTGCCGATCCCGCAATCGTAAATCTCGCCGTTGAGGCCCGTGGTCGTACCGGAATACGTCATGGCTTGCGATTCATAAGTCACGCCGCCGACTTGCAGTCCAAGACTGGGCGGTTCAGTCGAGAGGATGTTGGTGCCGGGCGCCGCGATATCGACGCTGGTCGCGCCATAGTTGGAAAAGCTTGCCAGCGCGTCCTTTTGATCCGTCGCGGCCACCACGATCATATTCGGCAGGCGGTAGCTCGCTGGGTAGACCTTCACCTGATCATTGTTGGTCGATTCATTGCCCGCCGCGGCGCAAACAATGATGCCCGCGTCGCCCGCCTCCTGAATCGCATCCCGCTCGACGCTGCTGTAACCGCCGCCGCCGTATGAGGCATTCAGCGCCACAACATTCACGCCCCGCCCTTTCATCATCGTCGCGTACTGTAGCGCCTCAATCACCGCCGAGGTGCTGATGCTGTCGCCATTCGAGGAGACCCGCAACGCCATGATTTTCGCATGGTGAGCGACCCCAATCGTACCGGCCGCGTTGTTTCCTGTTGCCGCGATCGTCCCCGCCACATGCGTCCCGTGGTCCCCGGAGTCCTTTGGATCCGATTGATTGCCCAGGAAGTCAAACCCGTGGACATCGTCCACATAGCCGTCACTATCATCATCCGCGTGATTGCTGCCGTTCTCCGCCGCATTGGTCCACATGTTGGCCACCAGATCCGGGTGGCTGTAATCCACGCCCGTATCGATCACGCCCACGACAATCTCCTGATTCGTGGAGCGCGCCAGATTCCAGGCCTCGATGAACTTCACGTCATCACCGGCAGTGCCTGTCGTGCCGTCCACTGATTGACCCGTGTTGCGCAGCGCCCACAGGTCGCTGAACCGCGTGTCACTCGGCACCGCATTGATCCACCGCAGGTAGTTCGGCTCCACCGACTCCACGTCCGGATCGTCCTTGAGTTCGGCGATCAGCGCCGCCGTCGTCTTCGTCCGTTGCCTGACCAACCCCGTGTGGCGGCCTCGCCTCGCCGACAGCGAGCCAAAGCGGCGCGACATCGTCAGCGACTTCCTGCCCAGCGCCCGCGTCGCGGTATCCAGATTGGCGGTAGCCTTGAACGTCACAATCACCTCCCCCTCCACATATTCCGTCGCCGCGTTCGCCATCACCGGCCACAGACATGCCGCAAAAAGAGCCAGGATCACCCAGGCGCGGCGCTTTCGGGGAGTAACTTGCAGGGGGGGCATGACTGGGGGAAAAGCGCGCTGGCTCGCCGACGCTCGGTTATCAGAGCGTTCTCCACGCGAAACGTTCACCAAGAATACCCTCGGCGCACCGATTTTTTGCCTGCTACCTAGTCAACATCCCCCTCGGAATCACCCAGGAAGCCGATTGGAGGCGAACCGCCCCGCTTCATTTCACCAAAATCTCCCGCTCCGTCGCATCGATCTCCGCCTCCCAAGCCTTCAACTTGGCTTTGAGATCGGCCATGATTTCCGGATGTTGGTAACCGAGGTTGGTGCGCTCGCCGATGTCAGCCTCCAGGTCGAACAGAAGGTCCATGCTGTTGCCGTCGTTGACGTACTTCCATTGGCCATGGCGAATCGCCTTCTGCTTGCGGTTCGATCGGTCGATGCGCCAGAAGAACGTGCGTTCCTTGGCAGGCTGCGCGCCGGTGAGAAGCGGCACCAGATCCACCCCATCCAGCGGTTTGTCTTGTGGCAGCGCGACTCCGGCCGCGGCGAGGAAGGTGGCATGCAAATCCATCGTGATGCCCATCTGCGCCGTCACCTTGCCCTTCGGCAGGCGCGCCGGCCAGCGCATCAGGCAGGGCACGCGGATGCCGCCCTCCCACACCGTCTGTTTGTGGTGAAACAGCGGCATGTTGCTGGAGTAGCGTTCGCCGCCGTTGTCGCTGGAAAAAACGATGAACGTATTTTCGGTTAGGCCGTGGCGGTCCAGTTCGTCCAGGATCCTGCCAACGCCCGCGTCCACCCGCTCCAGCATCGCCTTGTAGATTGCCCGGCTGCCATTGAGCATGCTCTCCTTCGTCACCATCGGCGACTCCGGCGCATCCGGCGGTTGGAACGGAGAGTGTACGGCCAGATGCGGGACATAGAGGAAAAACGGCTGCTTCGCGTGATCCCGCACAAACTTCACCGCGCGTTCATTGACCAGATCCGTGAAGTAACCCGCGCGCTTCACCGGCTGCAGGCCATCGCGCAGGGCATTCGTGCCGTCGAAGTAGGCATGTTTGTAGTAGTCAGCGTGGCCGAGCAACTCACCGAAGTACTCGTCAAAACCGCGCTTCAAAGGGTTGAACTCATCCTTGTAACCCAGGTGCCATTTGCCAAAGGCGCCCGTGGCGTAGCCGGCGGTCTTCAGCCGCTGGGCGATCGTGGTCTCGTTCAAAGGCAGCCCCAGCCCGTGAAAATCAGGTTCCGGCACCCACTTGCCTTCTACGCGCCGGAACTGCTCCACCTGATAACCAAACGCGAATTCAATGCCACAGCGTTGCTGCCAACGGCCGGTCATGAAGCCAACTCGCGTCGGTGTGCAGACCGGAGCATTGGCATAAAAGTCCGTAAACTTCACCCCCTCAGCCCCAATACGGTCGATATTCGGCGTCTTGATATCCGGCGCGCCCATGCAACTGAGATCGCCATAACCCATGTCATCCGCGAGAATGAAAATAAGGTTAGGCGGCGCCGCGAAACTCGGGGCACTCAGGGCGGCATAGAGAACCAGGCAAAGGCAACGCAGGGATGAAAAGGTCATCGGTAAAGGGGAATACCCGCACGCAGAACGCTGCGCCGGCCTCCAAACTATCATCCGTGTCACCACTAGCCGCCAGACTCCACGAGCAGCACCACACGGAAACCGCGATTGTGGTTGATATGCACGGGTGCGTAGTGGTCGCGATAGGACGAGTAAAGATCATCTCGCTTGTAGCTCTTCCAATCACCGCCGCGCACCACACGGTCTTGTTTCGTGGCGTCATACCAGTCCTCGCACCATTCGCAGACGTTGCCGCCCATGTCGTAGAGGCCTACCGTGTTCGGCATGTAGCTCATCACTGGAGCGGTCGTCGGGTAGCCGTCGTCGTAGCTGTCGATGTAGCTGGCAGAGTCCATCGGGGCTTTGGCCTGGCGGCTTGCATCGCTGTAGTTGCCTGCACTTTTCGGTGGCGGCCATTTCAGGCCCCAGGGAAACACCTTCTGTGGCCTGATAACAGTCACGGGAGTGGTGTCTTTCTCCCAGATCTCCTGGCGCCCGATGCCCACAGCGATGCTCCACTCGCGGTCCGTGGGCAGGCGGTAGGTTTTGCCCTCTTTCTTGCCCAGCCATTGGCAGAACTTTTGCGCATCCTCCCAACCGACCTTCGTCACCGGATGTTGCTCCGTGTTTTCAGTGAGCGTGAATCCGTCGTTGTTTTGGTTCATCCATCGACCGTCCACGCCGGGGGTGTCGGCGGAATAGGCAGCGTAGTCTTGGTGGCGTGTCTCGTGGATGCAGAACATCACGTCGGTGCCTTCGATGGGGAGGAACTTCATGCCCAGGGTGTTCGTGTAGCCTTCCTTCAGCGCGAGCATCGGCGCAGGCGATAAAGAAGTCATGGGCTTCGCCACGTTTCCGCCCGGCGCACGCGTGTCGTGACCGCTCATCATCAAGAAAGCTCCCGCGGCAAGCACCGCCGCCATGCCCATGCCGGTCATCATTCGCGTCTTTGACTTCACGGTTGTTGGCGCATTCGAATGCCGTTGTGCATCCGGCGCAGGCGCCGCCGGCATCAACAAGCTGTCCAAGTGCGCACGCAACTCCATCGCGCTGCCGTGCCGCTCATCGCGGCTCAACTGCATCGCTTTGACGATGATCTGATCAAAGCGCGGATCCACACCCGGCGCCATGACCGACGCCGGACGCCACGCGCCGCGCGGCACATGACCGGTGAGCATCTGGTAGAGCGTCACACCCACCGCATACAAGTCCGCGCGCCCATCCACCGGCATCCCTGCGATCAATGACTCCGGCGCCACGAAGTCCGGCGTGCCCACGGCCAGGCTGCTCTGCGTGAAATCGCCCCCATCATTGGCCACCTTCATGAGGCCAAAGTCCGCCACTTTGACCCGGCCCTGGGTATCCACCATGATGTTCGC
>JAXMIV010000391.1:0-2514 GCA_034377045.1 Prosthecobacter sp.
CCACCCAGCACCAGCAGGGGCGCCCACCACAGGACCAGACAAACCGTGCAGACGCGAAAAGCCCGCGCCCAGGACGGACGCGTATGCTCCGCGCCTTCCGCATCGTCGTCGATCACCGCGCCGCCGCCCGACCCGCCGTGACCTTTGATCACCAGGAACTTGTCACGCCGCACCCGTCCACCGATCAGGCCGATGATCCCCGCCAGCACCAGGATGAACGGGAACGGAACTTTGAAAAAGTAGATCGCCACAAATGCCAGTCCCGCCAGGGTCCACATCACCTCATTTTTAAGCGCCTTTGATCCGATCCGGATCACAGCCGAAGCCACAATCGCCAGCACGGCCGGCTTCAGCCCGTAGAAGAACGCGGCCACCCACGGCACATGGCCAAACACGACATACACGTAGCTCAGCGCCCACAGGATGAACATCGACGGAATCACGAAGAGCGCGCCCGCCGCGATGCCGCCCCACGTCTTGTGCAACAGCCAGCCCACATAGGTCGCCAGCTGCTGCGCCTCCGGCCCCGGCAGCAGCATGCAGTAATTCAGCGCATGCAGAAAGCGGGCTTCGCTGATCCACTTCTTTTTCTCCACCAGTTCCGCGTGCATGATCGCGATCTGGCCGCTGGGCCCGCCAAAGCTGATGAAGCCAAGCTTCACCCAAAAACGAAACGCTTCGGCAAAGGTTGGATGCCGTGCAGGCCGGGAGGCAATGTCGGTGATCGAACTTGGGTTCACCGGGTTTTACTACAAGGCCGTCCCAATGCTGTCATATCAAAACGGGGGCGGCTGGGGCAGGCAGCCCGCAGATGAGCGTCGGTTCTGTCAAACAGCCAGCCGTGCAGCGCCCAGGAGAGACAACCTTACTTTCGGCGATGCCGATGCGGGCCGCACCGGACGGCCGCAAACTGCGATCTCTACATTGCTCCCACCGCAGCGTGCACTTCTTTGTCCGCCAGTTTGGCCTCTTCCAGGAGATGCTGGGGATAAGTCCCGCTGGCGACCGCGACTCTCATCCTCTCCACGCAGCTTTCCGCATCGGAGACCGCCACGTTAAAGCCCTGACCATGCATTTTGGACACGAGGACCACGGCTTGAAGTTCGTTGGCCATTTCGTGGCACGCGGGCATTAAAGCGGCCAGGCGGCTTCCCTCCTCAAGCAGACGGCGCAAGGTTTCATGCTCATCCGGAGGGCTCGTAGACATGCGTATAGATTACACGGAATTCCGACGGCGTCGACCAGTTCCGCGAGAGGTTCTCACGCAGAGACACGGAGGCGCGGTAGAAGAGAAAGGTCTAGACTTGGAATCAGGCGCCCGCAGACCCGGCCACAAGTTGGGGCGCTGACGGAGCAGCCAGCCCTCCAAGTGGTCACTGGGAAGTCGCTCCTACAGCGAAGAACCGCTAAGTCAGGCCGCGCTGATTCCACTTCAGCAAGAATTCGAAGGCGGCGATACGGGCCTTTGCCGGAGTCGCCAAGTCTTCGGGGCTGAGCAGCGCGGAAAAAGGGGCCTGTCCAGGGGAATGCCAGAGGAAATAGCAGGTGGGCGGTGTGGTGGCGATGCCGCCGATGAACACATCCCCCGCCACCAGGCCTCCGGTTTGCAGTTCGTCCTCCAGAGCCGCGAGGATCTCCGCGGGAATGTAGAGCTGCACGGGATGGAGGGTGAGTTCGGCGCGCACAACCTAGAATCGTATATGACAACTCTGCTGGCGAGAAAGACTTCATCGACTATCCAATACAAATCTCAATCAGTCGTCCACCCGCGCGCCCCCCATCCTACGCTCCGCGTGATCTAACGCGGACTCGAGTGGAGCGAGGGGACTGATGGCCAGTGCTCCCCATGTATTTCGCGAGTGCGCGGACCCCACTCGGAATTTCTAATCGAGACTTTCCCGGGATGTCGTCGCGGGCGGCAGGATCCACAGATCCTGGTCTTTGCGAAAGCGGACCGAATCGGCTCCATGCTGCTGCGCATAGTCGACGAAGGGGCCGACCAATTTGTCTCCAATCCCGACCAGGATGCCCGAGGGCGGATGAGCGGCCAGATGCGCCTCCAGGGTCGGCAATGTGACGAGATCAAGACGTTGCGCCTTGGCGGGATCCACGAAGGCGGAGATCCGCCAGGCAAACGGGCCGGTCGCGAAGGACGGATCGATGTCGAGGCCGGCTTCCAGCGGGTGCGTGGGAGCCAGGGTGAGGATCGTTCCGGCTGGCACGCTCTCGCGCAGAGTGAGCGCCCGGTGGTGCACTTTCATGGGAACCCAGTCCCTGGGTGTGAGCAGATCCTGCACATAATCATAGTGGCGCGCATTCCAGAGGAGGCTGATCGCGGCGCACGCCAGGACGCCGCCATAGGCCATCTTCCAGGGAAGCCCGGCCTTGGGCAAGGAGGCGAGCCCGTAGATGACCGCCGCCAGGCCAAAGGGGACAAGCGGATAGAAATACTGCCGATAGGCGGGCGAAGGCACCAGCGCGCCCATGAGGATAAAAGGCAACAGGAGCAATAGA
>JAXMIV010000392.1:0-5436 GCA_034377045.1 Prosthecobacter sp.
TTGAACAACTGGCCGTGCAGAGGCGTATTCAGGATGTTTATGGAATGTGAGCCAGCAGTGCGTGGGTACAGAGTCGCGATTGAGCGGGGTGCGTTGGATCGTGCGAACACCGCTGGCATGCCTCCGGCATGCGCCATTGAACCTGGGGATGTGGGGCGGGCTTTCCAGGGATGGCGCTCGTTTATCCCTGGCTACCGGCTTTGATCCCTTCGGGATCGAGATAAGCGTTCTCCTGACGGCTCGAATTGGAAGTTGCCTTTCGGGGGGATTCGGTGACTTGTGGTTTCAGTTCAACCCCTTTCATTCATTCCATACCATGTCTGCCATCGCGCTCGCCAAAGGTGAAAAGTTTCTTGAGGATAACGGCAAGAAGGAGGGGATTACCACGACGGACAGTGGCCTTCAGTACAAGGTGATCACGGCGGGGACGGGGAAGTCGCCGAAGGCGACGGATACGGTGCTGGTGCACTATGAGGGGACGCTGCTGGATGGGAAGATTTTCGACAGTTCGTATCAGCGGAAGGAGCCGATTGAGTTTCCGCTGAACCGGGTGATCGCGGGGTGGACTGAGGGCGTGCAGTTGATGAAGGAGGGGGCGAAGTATCGGTTCTATATTCCGTCGAAACTGGCGTATGGGCCGCGCGGGGCGGGAAGGGACATTGGGCCGAATGAGGCGCTGATTTTTGATGTGGAGTTGTTGGAGGTGAAGTAGGCCTGCTAGTTTGCTTGAAGGCCGTTCGCCCCTCACCCCAGCCCTCTCCCCATTTCATGGGGCGAGGGGATATGACGCTGGCGCGGCTTGTTGAAGTTCTTTAATCACTATGGCGAAATCGACATTGGAAGAGGGGAAGGCGTTCCTGGCGGAGAATGGGACGAAGGAGGGCGTTGTGACGACGAAGAGTGGGTTGCAGTATTTGGTGCTGACGGAGGGGACGGGGAAGAAGCCGAGGTTGAAGGATTCGGTGGTGGTGCATTATCGCGGGACGCTGATCAGCGGGGTGGAGTTTGACAGCTCGTATCGGCGGGATGAGCCGGCGGAGTTTCCACTGCAACGAGTGATCAAGGGCTGGAAGGAAGGGCTGCAACTGATGGCGGAGGGCGCGAAGTTCCGGTTCTTCATTCCGTCGAAGCTGGCCTATGGATCGCGCGGGTCGCTGCCGGACATTGCGCCGGATGAGGCGCTGGTGTTTGAGGTGGAGTTGTTGAAGGTGTGGGAGGATTGAGGGGGGGCGGTGGGCGGTGAGCCGTAGACGGTGGGCGGTGGGCGGTTTTGGGGTTGATGGGGTGGGGCGACGTGGAAGGGGACGGCCGGGCTTGCGCCACAACCATCCTACGAGGGGCAAGGGGATTGACTTGGGGGCGGTTTGGCGGCTTGTTCGCGGTACGATCTGTGACGTCTGAGCTTCCATCTGATTTTCCGCTTCGGGGCGGCTTGCTGCCTGAGGGGTGCAAGGATCTTTTGGATGTGATTAAGCCGAAGGAACGGCAGGGCATGGATGCCATAACTGGGATACTGCCGTGGCCGCTGGAATCTTTGAAAAAGGAGGCGGCTCTGGGGGAGATTGAGAAATCGATCGAGGCGGATCCACCAGCACCCGGCACGGTGATTGAAATTGGCCCTCAGATCACGTTGAGGGAACTTGCGGAGTTGGTGGGGCGGCAGTGGTATGAGATCATTCCCACCTTGATCGTTCTCGATACCGTTGTCGACGGCCCGGATCACGTGCTGAGCTTCGAGTTGGCTGGGCGAATCGCGAGTGGATATGGGTATGAAGTTTGGCGAGTGGGGTAACAAGATTCATGCCTGACAAACGTCGGTTCTTTTCCAGCAGTGTCCGTTTGGATGGGTTTATGGATGTGCTGATTCTGCTGGCGTTGGCGGGTTCGTGGTTGGGGCTGTTGGGAAGCTGGCATTGGGCGCTGGATTTGTTCAGTCATTTCCGCTGGCAGTATTTGGCGGCTTGTGTGGCGGCGGTGATTTGGACAGTCTTGCGGAAGCGCCGGTGGGTGACGTTGATCTCTGTGGTGACGTTGTTGCTCAATGGGTGGTTGGTCGGCCATTTGATGATTGGGACCGGTGAGGGGCGGGTGCCGCGGGATCAGTGTTTGCGGGTGGTAAGCCTGAATGTGCTGACTTCGAATCTTAACAAAGAGCGTGTGCTGGCGTATCTGCGCGGGGTGGATGCGGATGTGATCTTTCTGATGGAGGTGAATGCTGAATGGATGCGCGCGCTGGAGCTGCTGAAGGAGAGTCATCCTCAATGCCTCGTGGAACCGCGGGAGGATAATTTCGGGGTGGCGATGTTCAGCCGCTTGCCGCTGGAGACTGTGAAGTTGGTTGATCTGGGGGAAGCGGGGGTGCCATCGATTGAGGCGCGTCTCAAGTATCGAGAGCGGGACATGGTGATCCTGGGGACACATCCGTTGCCGCCTACGGGAGCTGTTTATGCCGCGGAGCGTGATTCGCAGTTGCGGAGCGTGGCGGCGCATGTGGCTGGTCTAAGTATGCCGGCTCTGGTGATTGGTGACTTGAATTCGACGCCATGGTCACACGGCATGCGGTTGATCAAAGCGGATGGGAAACTTGACCTTGGTTCCGCCAGCAATGTGGCGATGCCGACTTGGAAGGTGGGGACCGTTTTAGCGATCCCGATTGATCACGCTCTTTGTTCGGCACCCTTGAGGATCACGCGAAAGACTGTGGCACCGGATGTGGGGTCAGATCACCGGCCGCTGGAGGTGGAGGTGCGGTGGGCGCCGAAATAAGCCGGATCGGTCTGATCGGTCGGATGGATACAGCTACTGCAAATAGAAGAACTCGTTGGAGTTCAGGAGGATGTGACAGAGGTCGGTGAGGGCTTCGCGGTTCGGATCGGTTAGGCCTTTGGCGGTGGGGGGCGGGGCAGAGGATTCCAGGCGCCACAGGGGTTGCGGTTTGGCGGTGGTTTTTTCGGTGAGGGAGTCGGCGCTGATGTCGGCGAGGCAGGTGGCATCCGCAGCGGTGGCCCAGGTCATGAGTTGACCGGCGTCCATGGTGCCCTGGCGGAGGGCGACGCGGGCGATGGCGCCGTGCCAGAGGCTGCGTTTGTCCTGGTCGCGGCCACCGACGTAGAAGGCGCGTTCGGGGTTGACGTAGCCGCCGCAGACCTGGTGAGGGACGGTGACGGTCTGCATGGGGGCGGCGGGGTCGCTGAGGTCGCGGGCGTAGAAGGTGACGGAGCCGCCGAATTTTTGTTCGGGTGAGGCGGGTTCGTTGGAGATGACGGCGGCGACGTAGAAGGGGGTTTTCAGCGGAATGCGCAGGCCGGAGGGGGCGACTTCGTACATGAGGCTGCCTTGGAAGTCTTCGCCGCAGAATTGGACGATCAAGTTGTTAGGCTTGTAAGCGGATTTTTCGCTGGTGACGCCGAGAGCCCAGCCTTTTTCGGTTTTGTTGTTGTTCCATCGGGAGGCGATGGTGCGGACGCTGCCATCGGGGTAGAGGCTGTCGAGGTAAACGACGGCTTCGACGGCAAACTCGTTGCCTTCGACGGTGGCTTTGTCCGCTGTGGCGATGCGCAGCTTTTCATTGCGGCTGCCGGGCTGCATCCACATGGCCTTGGCGGTCTTGGAGAGGGGGGCGGGGCCGAAGTATTTGGAGGCATCGGCCAGGGCGGGGAGTTCGACGGGCGGGGGCGGCATCTGCTTTTTCAACAGGCTGCGCTGGGTGGTGAGGAAGGCGAGCACGTCTTGTCTTTCGGTTGCCGATGGGGAGCGGGAGAAGGCGAGGGCGTAGGCGTTGTCGATGAGGCGGGCATCATCTTTGATCTTGCTTGCGGTTAGGCGGCCGGCCATGGCGCGGGCGCGATCGAGGGGCCAGTCGCCATTGATGAGGAGGAGACTTTGGGTGGCGGTGGTGGTGGCGTCCCGGGTAGGCATGCTGGAGAATCCGGGAGGGGCGTCGAGGCTCTGGAGAAATTCGTCCTGGGTGTTGCGAATTTTGCGGGTATAGATGGTGCGGCGCGGTTTGGCGGCTTCGACGCCTTCACCCTGCATGGTGAGGTCGAGTTCGCCACTGGCGGCGAGGACGGCGTCGCGGGCCTGTTCGGCATCGAGGCGGCGCGGGGGGAAGCGCCAGAGGAGGCGGTTTTCGGGGTCGATGAGCTGGGGATTTTTGGCGGCGGCCTTGGCATCAGGTTCAGGCAGCTTGGCGCTCTGGCGGTAGGCGGCGGACATGACGATCATTTTGTGCAAGGGCTTCATTTTCCAGCCGCCTTTGAGGAACTGGGTGGTGAGCCAATCGAGGAGTTCTGGGTGTGAGGGTACTTCACCAAGGTGGCCGAAGTCGCTGGGAGTAGCAACGAGGCCGCGGCCGAAGTGATACTGCCAAATGCGATTAACGATCACTCTTGTGGTTAGGGGATTTTCAGGGCGGGCGAGCCAGTCGGCAAGGACGGTGCGGCGGCCGGTAGTGTCCATGCCTGGCTTGGGCGCGGGGACGGCGGCGTCCTTGGGATCGAGGATGGTGAGGAAGCCGGGCTTGGCGACGACGGTGCCGGAACGGCGGGTGATGAAGGAGGCGTCACGGGCGACGGGTCCGGTTTCGCCGATGACGAAGGCGGCGGGGATGGGCTTGGGCTTGAGGTGATCGAATTCGGCGAGCTTGGCGCGGGCGTCCTTGAGCTGGGTGAGGTAGGGTTCCTTGAGCTTTTCCTCCTTGTAGCGGACGCGTTCATAGTCGGCCTGGCGCCAGGCGAGTTGGACGATCTGCTCTTCGTAAGGGGTGCGCTGTTCGCGGGGCTTGCGCCACATGGCCTGGACTTCGTCCGGGAACTTTTCCATGGCATTCTTTTGAGCGGAGGCGATGCGGGGTTCGATGATGGAATCGATGACGGCGCGCGGTTCCTTGGTGGCTTCTTCCCAGAGGCGGAGCTGGTCGTTGTACGCTTTTTGTTCGGTGTCGGGGGCGAGCTTTTTGTCTTCCGGCCAGGTGATGTTGGCGAGGAAGGACTGGAGGCGGTAATAGTCCTTCTGCAGGATGGGATCGAATTTGTGATCGTGGCAGTGCGCGCACTGCACACTCATGCCGAGAAAGACATCGGCGGTGACGTCGGTCACTTCATCGAGAATGCCGCGCCACTGGCCTTCGGCATCTCTTTGGTTATACTCATAGATGGTGTGGCGCAGGAAGGCGGTGCCGATGGTGGACTTGGGATCTTCCGGAGCGATCTCGTCGCCGGCGAGCTGTTCGCGGACGAACTGGTCGTAGGGTTTGTCGTCGTTGAGGGATTGAATGACGTAGTCGCGGTAAGGCCAGACGTTGGGACGGTAGGAGTCGAGGCGGTAGCCTTCACTCTCGGCATAGCGGGCGAGATCGAGCCAGTGCTGGGCCCAGCGTTCGCCGTATCGGGTACTTTGCAAAAGGCGATCTACAACTGCGGAATAGGCCACATGAGT